>JBLIFI010000105.1:0-11705 GCA_047633715.1 Flammeovirgaceae bacterium | reverse complement strand
GGTTGCTACTGCTATTTTTTCTATAAAGAAATACTTCATTCGTTTGCGCTTAATTGCAGAAAGCTCTCACAAACTAGAGAAGGATTATCCCTTCAATAATTTTGTGGAAGAAAAGTGTTTGAAAAAATGTTATTTTTTTCAATGCAAAATAAAGGATAGCTTTCAGATAGTACTTAAGCCAGGTTTGCACAAAGCCTACATCAATATAGAACCAGTTTTACCGAATTATTATCATAGCTGACAACAACAGGCAAGCTACTTGTGCGCTCACAATTGACTGCGGAATTCATTTTCTGGAATTAGTCCTAAATAGTAGGTATTCGGTATCAGATTACCCTATCTATTTCGACTGATTTATTAGCCCGTGTACTCCTCATATTCTATTGACTGGGATTCAAGATACGAAGAGGCTTTTGGGTACTGGAGTTGGGTCGTTTTTTTCATTTTCATGTAATTAGCGGTGAGTGGATTTTACTTACCTGTTCAACTGCTTTTAGTTAAAGTCGCTAGATAAACATTTGTAAATTTCTTTCCGAAATCGTTTGCTTTACTCCACTAAACAATAGCTTTCTATTGGATTTGCGAAAAAAAGGACTACATCAATAATACATCAATTGAAAAAAAACGATTTCTCAAAAATTCATCATTTCCCAAAAAAACAGCTTTTTTATAGTCATTAATCTATTTTTTAATTTTCAGAAGATTTGACTTTAGCTTTACATCATTTTCTCATTTAAAATTATTATACTCAACAATTCAATCAAGTAAGGGAGTGTAATCCAAACTAAAAAAACGAAATAATGAGACTAAAAAATGGACTATTGGTAGGATTATTCTTACTACTTCCCTTTTGGCTGACTGCCCAATCGGAAGGAATTCCGTTTATTACAAAATTCACAGCCGAGCAATATGGAGGGGGAATACAAAACTGGGCAATTACTCAGAATAGAGAAGGGCTGATTTATGTAGCAAATAATTTCGGATTATTAGAGTATGATGGCTCAATATGGAACAAATACCCGATGCCAAATTCTGCCAAAATCAGAGATGTGAGTATAGGGGAAAACGGGAAAATATATGTAGCAAGCCAAGGTGATTTTGGCTACTATCTTCCCAACAGAAATGGCTTACTGACATTCTACTCATTAGCCGATAGTTTACCCGAAGTATATCGGAATTTCGATGAAGCTTGGCGAGTTTTTGAAAGTGGAGAGGAGTTGATTTTTTGCACATTCAACCAGTTGTTTATTTTCAAACCTGATAAAGAAATAAAAATCATTCCTACCAAAAGTTCGGCAGAAGATTTTTTCTTTATTGACCATAAGCTATATATACAAAAACCTTCCGAAGGTCTCTTCTTCTTACGAGACGGTAAAATCCAACCAATGCCTTTTGGGGATGCCATGAAAGATAAGTCTGTCACAGGAATGATTCCTTTTAACGAAGGCAGTTTGTTAGTAACCACTCTCGACAATGGCATTTACCTGTATCAACCCTCCACAGGGTTTGACTATTGGAGACCTGAAAAAATAAAGGAAATACAACAAGCAGGAATCAATCAATTACTTTCTCTTAAAAGTGGAAATATTGCTATTGGCACTCAAAATCAAGGAATTTTCATTCTGAATAGGGAAGGCAAACTACTGTACCACCTCAATAAAGAAATAGGGCTAGACAATAGAACGGTGTTGTCTATGTATGAAGATGTGCAGGGAAATTTATGGCTTGGGCACAATAATGGAATTTCTAGCATAGAACTTCAACTTCCCTTTACACTCATCAATGAAGATGCGGGCTTGCCAGGAACGGGCTATGATGGTTTTACAGATGGAAAAACACTCTATTTCGGAACAAACAATGGCGTTTATACCAAATCTGGAAACAATTATGAATTTCTGGATGGTTCTAATGGGCAAGTTTATAGTATTTCCCAAGCTGGCGGAGTAGTTACAATTGGGCATCATAAAGGAGCATTTCAGATAGAAGAGGGAAAATTAAAGAAAGTCTCCAACCTATTAGGTTATTGGACTTTCCGCTCAATTGGAGATGATTTTGTAATTGGCGGGAATTACCAAGGAATGAGCTTATTCCAAAAAACACAAGAAGGACTCAAATTCCTCCATAAAATTGACGGCTTGGATGAGTCTTCGAGAGTAATGGAAAAATCTGACAATCAGACTTTATGGATGACTCAAGGCTACAAAGGAGTTTACCAAATCCGATTAGATGAAGACTACAAAACAGCCAAAGTCAAGTTCTATGGAACAGAGCAAGGTTTGCCATCCAATATTCTAATTAATGTTTGGAATGTGACTAACAGATTGGTTTTCAGTACAGAAAAAGGGATTTATAGGTACGACTCTGGAAAAGACAGGTTTCTGCCCGATGAGTTTTTTGGAAACCTACTCGGGAAAGACATTCAAGTCAGCTATTTGGAAGAAGACCTTTTGGGGAATATCTATTATGTTTCCCAAAAGGCAACAGGCATATTAGAGAAACTCCCAAACGGTTTGTACAAACATGAAACACAAGTTTTCAATCGAATTCAAGATTTACTGAACGATGACTTGCTGAATCTTTCCATCTTAGATGCAAACCAAGTTTTATTTGGAGCAAAAGAAGGCTTCATCCTATTCGACAAATCGAAAAAGCAACTGAATGACGTAAAATACCATGCGCTTATCAGAGAAGTAAAGCTGAAAGACAGCGTGATAGCCAACAGTTACCGAACTGAAAATGACCTAGTGAAACTTGGGCAAGCAGAAAAAACAATTTTGCCTTATGCCCAAAATGACATTCAATTCAGATTCAGCGCACCATTTTTTCAGCGAAGCCAACGCACACTTTATCAGCACAAGCTAATAGGCGCTGACAGCGAGTGGAGCAACTGGGACAAGCAATTGGTAAAAGAATACACCAACCTGCCCGAAGGGAAATACACATTTACCGTAAGAGCCAAAAACATTTATGAGCAATTAAGCGAACCAGCCAGTTTTGAATTCAGAATCTACCCGCCTTGGTATCGTTCCATTAGGGCTTTTGCTTTTTATGGATTATTAGTTTTAGTCCTACTTCTTGGATTTTACTCGCTGCTCAATTCTAAGTTCAAAAGAGAGAAAAGAAGAATTACAATCAACCAAGAAAAGAAAATCAGCACCATGGATAGGGAATTGCGCTCTTCGGAAGAGGAACTGCAACGAGTGAAGAACGAAAAATTAGAATCGGAAGTAATAAGCAAAAACAAGAAACTGACACTTTCCACCATGCACTTGCTCAATAAAAACAGCTTCATAAATAGCATGAAGCACGATGTGAATATGGTAGTCAAAAAAAGTAAAAACCAAGAAACAAAAAAAGAACTCAGTCGAATTATCAACAACATCAACAAAAACATTGAAGGAGACGAGGATTGGAACCATTTCGCCATTCACTTCGACCAAGTACATGGCGATTTTACCAAACGGATCGCCAGTACTTACCCAGACATGACTGCGCAAGAAATGAAATTAGCTGCCTATCTCAAAATGAATCTTTCTACTAAGGAGATTGCCCATTTGCTGAGCATTTCAGTAAGAGGTGTGGAAATTGCCCGCTACCGATTAAGAAAACGATTGGAGCTGGAGAGAAAGACAAATTTGCAAGAATTTATATTGAATTTTTGAGCGATTTAGAAGGCTTACAAAAAGCCTATAAACTAGGAAATAAAAGACCAAACAATATGAAGCATAGAAAGCTGTAAACATTTCAAAAAGCAAGTGCTTGGATTGTTTGGTTCAATCGTTAATTTGGGAGAAGCGTTGTATTATTCTAATAAGCCCTCGGTTGTTCTTTTGCAAGTTAAGAAGCTTGCCACAGAGTAAAGTCAAAGCTAGGAAGCTTTGACTAGCCAATGAGAGATAATGAGTTCTTTTTCGACCAATAATTAATGATAGAATACTGACAAATAACAAAAAATACAAATTGTACTCATAACGATTGAATTAATTATTTTCCCTAACCCTATGTAAATCAAATACTTATATAACTTTGAATTTGCTATTCAGCAGTTCCCGCTTTAGAATTAAATCAGGCTTAATCTTTATATTTCTAGGATTTTGCTCTCTAATTTTGACGTTCTAGCGTGATTGGAATCGGTGTGCCGACCCAGACTAATTTCTACGAAATACACGGACTTCGCACACGGATTGACACGGAAAACAGAAAAAAAACATTTTTTTTCGTATTGAAAATCTAAAGCGGGAATTGCTGTTTGCTACTAACTTAGAAATTCACGATGATTTATAACTTCCTTAAAATTATTGTTAGACTTACCCTACGGATTTTTTATCGAAAATTCACGGTAAACAATAAGCAAAATACGCCCTCGAAAGGTCCGCTGATTATTGTTGCGAATCATCCGAATACGCTTATGGACCCTGTGGTAATTGCCAGTTTTCTGAAACAGCAAATCTACTTCCTCACAAACGGTTCAGTTTTTAACACGCCATTCAAAAAGAAGTTGCTTGGAGTCATCAACATGATTCCCATTTACCGAAAGGAAGATGTGAAAGAAGGTGAAAAGACAGACAATAAGGCAGTTTTTGAGAAATGCTATGAGTTTTTGGCAAAAGGTGGCACCCTTATAATTTTCCCAGAAGGCTACAGCGTAAATGAGCGGAACTTGAGGAAACTCAAAACAGGAACTGCCCGAATTGCCTTAGGTGCAGAAGCAGAATATGACTTCAAATTGGGCGTAAAAATCTTGACAATTGGATTGAATTACTCCGAAGCTCCGAAGTTCAGAAGCGACCTGTTCATTGATGTAGATAAGCCGATTGAAGTAAAATCCTACCAAGCAGCTTATGAGAAAGACGAATTTAAGGCAGTAGAAATACTGACTGACGAAATGCGGGAACGCTTAGAAAACCACATAATTGTCAGCCAATCTGATGAAGACGATGCATTGGCAAGACAGGTTGAGGCAATTTACAAACCTATTTTGGCGGAAGAAGTGGATTTGCCAAAAAAACAGCGTGATTTTGAAATCTCCAAAGAAATTGTGGAAGCAGTCAAATATTTCTCACTCCAACAACCTGAACGAGTAGAACAATTACGCACCGATTTGGAAATTTACCAAAACAGTTTGAACCGCCTCCATCTGAAAGATGCTGAGTTTACAAATAAAAGTGCATTTCGTTCTCTTTCCGATAACCTGCTTTCTTTTTTCTATCTTCTCATTGGTTTTCCATTTTACTTGTTCGGGCTAATTCACAACTATATTCCGTACATCATTCCCAGCAAAGTAGCTCATAAACTCACTAAAGAAATTGAATACATTGCTCCAATGATGATGATAATCGGAACTATTACTTTCCCATTCTTTTATGCATTAGAGATTTATATTTTCCAGTATTTTACGCAATTGCATTGGCTTTGGGTGGTTGGATATGGAGTTTTTCTGCCAATTAGTGGCTTTTTTGTGCTTTACTATTGGAGTTTCCTTCGAGATTCGAGAAATATGACTAATTTTTTGGCAATATTCGGGAGGCGAAAAGCAATTGTGGAAAGGCTTTCTGAAATGAGAGAAAATATCATTTTAGATTTAGAACTCGCCAAAAAAGAATATTTGGATAGGAAAGAAGCGATGGAGTAAGAACCATTATACGATTATCGGCTATTTTTCATTGGATGTCATAAATTATCCATTGGCGAGAAGAAATCAATCTTTCCGAAAACTCCAGCTCGAAAAAAAACTGCATAACATGAAGTTATGCAGTTAAAACAGTATTTCGTAGCAAATAAGTGCGAAACCAAAATCAGTAGTATAATTAGCTCTTCAAGGATTGGCTCCAAAAAACACTTGAAGCAACTATTTAGTAGAAAAAATCCTTGAGAGGTTTTAATGAAAACCATTCTACAAATTAATTACCCAACTAATTCTGCTTCATTTGCAAAAAGTGGATACTTCACCATCCATTCGTTAATTTCATGGCGGACATCTGTAAGTTTAGCTTCGTTTTCATGGTTCATCAAAGTAGCATCAATCAAGTCGACAATTCTTTCCATATCGGGCTCAACCAAACCACGAGTTGTGATTGCAGCAGTTCCCACTCTCATTCCAGAAGTTACGAATGGAGATTTATCATCGAAGGGGACCATGTTTTTATTGATGGTAATATCTGCTTGACCCAAGGCTTTTTCAGCTAATTTTCCAGTTAAACCTTTAGACCTTAAATCTATGAGCATCAAGTGGTTATCTGTCCCTCCTGAAATCAAATCATAGCCTTTGGAAACAAATGCTTTTGCCATCGCTTGTGCATTTTTCTGCACCTGAACAATGTAGTTTCCATATTCATCAGTCAATGCCTCTCCGAAAGCGACTGCTTTAGCGGCAATTACATGCTCCAAAGGTCCACCCTGAGTTCCTGGGAAAACGCCACTATCCAACAAAGAAGACATTTTCCTAGTCGTTCCCTTCATTGTTTTCAATCCATAAGGATTCTCAAAATCTTCTCCCATCATAATAATTCCACCTCTTGGCCCACGAAGCGTTTTATGTGTGGTAGAAGTAATTATATGACAATGCTTCAATGGGTCGTTCAGTAAACCTTTCGCAATAATCCCCGATGGATGGGAAATATCTGCCAACAGAATTGCTCCAACCTCATCAGCAACTTCTCTCAAAGTCTTGTAATCCCAATCTCTAGAATAAGCGGAAGCTCCACAAATAATCATTTTTGGTTTTACTTCTCTCGCCTTATCAACTACCTTTTGCCAGTCAATCAAACCCGTTTCTTTCTCCACGCCATAGAAATGAGGGTCATACAATTTTCCAGAGAAATTGACAGAAGAGCCATGTGTCAAGTGCCCACCATGAGACAAATCGAAACCTAGAATTTTATCGCCAGCATTGAGGCAAGCTAACATAACTGCTGCATTTGCCTGTGCGCCAGAATGTGGTTGCACGTTTGCCCAAGTTGCTCCGAAAAGTTCTTTCAATCGCTCACGAGCTAAATCCTCTACTACATCCACGACTTCGCAACCGCCATAATAGCGTTTTCCAGGAAGTCCTTCGGCATATTTGTTTGTCAATACACTTCCCATCGCTTCCATAACTTGTTGGGAGGCGAAATTTTCAGAGGCAATCAACTCAATTCCAGTCAATTGTCTTTTTTCTTCTTGTTGGATTAGGTCAAAAATTCGGCTATCTCTTTTCATTTTTTGATATTATTGAGTAGTGATTGGGTTTCCACCCAAGTTCAAGTGATAAGGCTACTTACAGAATTGGAAACTTTCTAGATAACAAATGATTACTCATTAAAGACTAATTAGCAAACCCATTTCTACGACAAATGTAAGCAATCGGCACTTGTTGAAAAAGGATAAATAGATTGTACTAACGATTATTTTCTTATCCTATTTAAAACCAATCTGTTAGCATATTATTCCAACTAGTAAAAACTACTATTTCACTTCGTTCTCTTTTAGATATTCCACTCTTTCTTCCAAAATTGAAATCATGCCCAAAAACAAGAAAAAAGCAGATTTGCCCACCAAAACATGTCCCATTTGCCAATTACCTTTTACTTGGCGCAAAAAATGGGAGAAAAATTGGGATGAAGTAAAATATTGTTCTGAAAAGTGTAGGAGAAATAAATAGTGCCAATTCTTTAAATCCAACCAAACTTCTCATCAATTCACAGTAACGAAATCCAACCAAAGTTTTTACTTTTTGTTGCTAAACCTAAATTCTGTGAGAATTATATTGCTCGGTTGGGTAAAAAGGCTAATTTTGGATTCCCAAATTGGGTCGCCTAAATAAGCCAATGTGGCAGAAGCTGTATTTTGCTTGGCTTCAGGCGTTTGTTCAATGTATCACACACACTTGTAAGTGTGCTAAAAATCAGTAAGTTATGATTAAAATTACCCTGCCCGATGGCGCAATAAAAGAGTATGAAAAAGGCAGTTCTGCACTAGATGTTGCCAAGAGTATTAGCGATGGTTTGGCAAGAATGGTATTGGCTGCCAAAGTGAATAATGAAATTGTTGACCCGTTCAAACCTTTGGAAGAAGATGCCAGAGTGGAGTTGCTGACTTGGAAGAATGATGGCGGAAAATCCACATTTTGGCACACTTCGGCTCACTTGTTGGCCTCGGCTTTGGAGGAGTTATATCCTGGCGTGAAGTTGGGAACTGGACCTTCTATTGATAATGGTTTCTACTACGATGTAGATTTTGGCGAGCAGGATTTCTCTTCGAATGACTTCCCGAAAATTGAGAAGAAGATTTTGGAGTTGGCAAGACAGAAATTTGAAAATGAAAGACAGGAAATTAGCAAAGCCGATGCGCTGAAATTCTTTACCGAAAGAGGGGATAAATATAAAGTTGAGCTGATTGAAGGCTTGGAAGATGGAAATATTACGCTTTATAAGACTGGCGAATTTATAGATTTATGTGCTGGCCCACACATTCCGCACACTGGGGTTGTGAAAGCAGTGAAGTTGACAAATGTGGCGGGAGCGTATTGGAGAAATAATGAAAACAACACGCAAATGACTCGTATTTACGGCATCACTTTCCCTAAAAAGAAAGAGCTAGATGAGTATTTAGCAATGTTGGAGGAAGCTAAAAAGCGTGACCACAGGAAATTGGGCAAGGAGTTGGAACTCTTCCACTTCTCTCAAAAGGTTGGAGCTGGCTTACCACTTTGGACTCCAAAAGGAGCAACTTTACGTGAGCGATTGGAGAATTTCCTCCGAAAGGCGCAGAAAAAAGCAGGTTATCAGCATGTGATGACTCCACACATTGGGAATGTGGAATTGTACAAAACCTCTGGGCACTTCGCCAAATATGGAGCCGACTCTTTCCAGCCGATTAAAACAGGAACTGAAGGTGAGGAATATTTTTTGAAGCCGATGAACTGCCCGCATCATTGTGAAATTTTCAACTTCAAACCACATTCTTACAAAGAATTACCCATCCGATTTGCAGAGTTTGGAACGGTTTACCGATTCGAGCAAAGTGGCGAATTGCACGGTTTAACTCGTGTGCGTGGCTTTACGCAAGATGATGCACATATTTTTTGCCGCCCCGACCAACTCAAATCAGAGTTTTTGAGAGTGGTAGATTTGGTGAATTATGTATATAGAAACTTAGGTTTCAGCGATTTTGAAGCTCAAATATCTTTACGAGATAGAGATGACCGCTCAAAATATATCGGAAGCGATGAAGTTTGGGAATCAGCAGAAGCAGCCATTATTGAGGCAACTGAGGAAAAAGGCATGAAAACAGTTACGGAATATGGCGAGGCCGCTTTCTACGGACCAAAGCTAGATTTCATGGTGAAAGATGCTTTGGGAAGGAAATGGCAATTGGGAACAATTCAGGTAGATTACAATTTACCCGATCGTTTTAAACTCGAATATATGGGAAGCGATAACGACAAACATCGTCCTGTGATGATTCACCGTGCTTTATTCGGCTCAATGGAGCGATTCATTGCTTTATTGATTGAGAACTCAGCTGGTAATTTCCCGCTTTGGTTAGCTCCTGAGCAAGTTGCCATCTTGCCAATTTCAGAGAAGTACACTGAATATGCCGAAAAAATCATGGCAGAAATGGATACTGTGGATATTACTGGTTTTGTGGACAATCGAGACGAGAAAATTGGGCGTAAAATTCGTGATTCGGAAGTGAAAAAAATTCCATTTATGCTCATTGTGGGCGAGAAAGAGCAGGAAAATGGAGAAATTTCCGTCCGAAGGCATGGAGAAGGAGATTTGGGAAGCATGAACTTAGACAAATTCATTGCCGATTTCAAAAAGGAAACCGATGTAGAGTTTGCTTTTGAGAAGTAATTGAGAATTGAAATTAGACAAGGAGAAGGACGAAAGTCTTTCTCCTTTTTTCTATCTTGTAGAATTCTATTTTCCATAAAAACATCATATATGACTTCTCCAGAAAGCCCTAGACAGATTTACAAATCAATTCAGTTTCTTCATTTGGCACTCTTAATATGTCAAATTCTATTTGTAGCAATTGTTGCATTTCTTTTGAGCGAAGGAACTCAAACAGGACTAAATGAGCAAGATCAAATCACTTTTCTGATTGTGGCTTTTGCAGTAACTCTCAGCAGTTTAATTCTTGGTAAAATGGTAAGTGAGAAGCAAATCAATTCCATTCCTAAAAAAGAAAGCTTCTCCATAAAACTTAGTAGTTACCGAACTGCCAAGTTAATTAGATATGCACCTATGGAAGGTGCTTCGTTGCTTTGTACGGTAATTTACTTTCTCACAGCAGATTATTACTTTGTCATCATCTCTGGTGGGCTTATCGTTTTTTTTATTTTACTTAGGCCAACTTTGGGAAAGACAATTGAGGAGTTGGAGTTGGACAGAGCTGAAATAGAACAGTTATAGAGCTGGCATTTTTATTACTAAGACCTAAATCAGAACGTACTGGATTCCTAGGAACGGAGAATATTATACCAACTATCTGATTACTATATTTTTACAAAGCATCATTGGCTCAATCGTTAATTTGGAGATTGAGCGCAATTTGTGTTTTTTGTTACTTGTCAGTATTCTATCATTAATTATTGGTCGAAAAAGAACTTATTATATCTCATTGGCTAGTCAAAGCTTCCTAGCTTTGACTTTACTCTGTGGCAAGCTTCTTAGCTTGTAAAAGAACAACCGAGGGTTTATTAGAATAATACAACGATTGAACCACATCATTATTCCCTAGAATCTGAAGAATTAAATGAAACAGCAATGGCTACAGCGAAATCGAGAACTCTCAGGCCTGACGGCTACTGTAAAATAGTGCTAGCAGACACAGTATTTTCGCATCGAATCTGAAAAACATTCTGTAATTAAAAAAAACTCATTTAACAGGAGTCACTCTATAATCTTCGATTGAATTAAAGAGTTAGTCTCCTTTTCCTCAAACTAAATAAAAACTACATCTTCGATAGATTTGTCTCCCAAGAATTCTTGAACTCGGTTCAGCACTTTAAGTTTTGCTAAAATCAGTTCATTTTTCAACGGTGCAGAAGAAAGCTGAATGAAGAGTTTTTTGTCTTTCACAAATAACTTCGTAGTTCTTCTTGCAATTGGTTCGCCCATTACCTCGCCCCAACTCTGTTTCAGACGTTCATGGCTAAACTTTTGGGAAATATTCGCTTCTTTCAAAACAGCATCAAAAACTGTTTTGAAATCCATCGACTTGAATGACCTGTCTTGGTAGCGTTTATATTTCATTAGAGATTATAATTATATTGAACGAATTATCTGTCAAGTAAATAGGGAGACATAATTAAGACTTTAAGGATTGGCTCTAAAAATACTTGAAAATCAGTTAATTAAGAAAGTTTTTGAAGCTTTCTATCTATTGACCAATTCCGCTCTAGCATTTAGCTCATTGAGAAAGAAAGTTATTTTTTATTTTTTGAGTATTTTTTTGAGCCATTTCTTGCCAACTCCCTGTTTTTTATCTGTATCAAAATAGCCATCTCCATAACCGTAGCCGTAGCCATATCCGTAGCCATACCCATAACTGTATCCGCCTACTCCTTTCGAGCCCAAATCATTGAATATAATATTCAAATCTGAGATAACGTCATTTTTATACAAACTATCTATGTATGCCAATGCTTTTTTCTTAGATTTTCTGTGTCTGACCACCAAAAGGTTAATGTCTGAATATTTTTTGACAGCAAAAAAATC
>JBLIFI010000104.1:0-11721 GCA_047633715.1 Flammeovirgaceae bacterium | reverse complement strand
TATTCAAATCTGAGATAACGTCATTTTTATACAAACTATCTATGTATGCCAATGCTTTTTTCTTAGATTTTCTGTGTCTGACCACCAAAAGGTTAATGTCTGAATATTTTTTGACAGCAAAAAAATCGGAAACCAGTCCAAGTGGAGCCGTATCAATGATGATATAATCGTAAGTTTCTTTGAATTTTTCCATCATAACTGCCATCCTACTGTTTTCAATTAGCTCAACAGGGTTTGGTGGCACAGGGCCAGAGAGAATAATATCCAGGTTATCGAACCCAGAAGCCTTTACACTTTCTTCAATAGAAGCCTCTCCTATGAGGCAAGAACTCAACCCAACATCATTTTGCAAACTAAAGTCATTGAAAATCTTTGGTTTTCTTAAATCTGCGCCAATCAGCAATGTTTTAACTCCTGAGTAAGCTAAAGTTGCCGCCAGGTTCATAGAGCAAAAAGTTTTCCCTTCACCAGACATAAAAGATGTTACTGCAATTACTTTGGTATCCTTTTCAGGCTTTAGGTACGATAGGTTCACTCTCAGTCCTCTAAACATTTCCGAAATAATAGATTTTGGATTTACAGTAACCGCTAAATTTGTATCATAAGGATTTTCGCAAATTGTACCTATGAGTGGTATGCTTGTAATCTGATTCAACTCTTCAACCGTATCAATCTTTGTTCGGGATAGTTCTCTGAAGAATGCAAATATCAAAGGCAACGCCAGAGCAATTATGAATGCAATAGCATATATTCTGGATGGGTTAGGAGCGATTTTCCTAGCGCCAGCCCTGCCTGCTTCTTCCACTACAGTAATTCCAGCAGTAGTAGAAACTTTTGCTATGCCTGACTCTGCCCTTTTCTGCAAAAGAAAAGTATATAGCTCGTCACTCAAATTGAACCTTCTTTTAATGTTTATAAACTCCCTTTCATTTTTAGGCAGCCTTCTGATTTCAGCTTCGAGCGTACTGAGTCTCTTGTTCACATCGTTCAAACTCAAATTGCTAGTTACAATTAAGCTTTTTACTGTTTCTATTATTGTCTTCTTTATCTTCTCTAATTTTTGAACTAGTGGTTGAATCAGCATATTATTCTCGCCATTGAACATTAAAGATTTTTCGCTAATCTGTGAATTCAATTCAGACAATTCCTGTAAAAGCCCTGCTAATCTGGGGTCTCCAACACCCACAAGGGAAGGGGCAACTATATCGGAATTTTGATTCTTCTTTATATACTCAAGCAGATAATCATAATATTTCCGTTGCATATTAATGGCAACTTTGTTGGATTCTATCTCTGAAACTTTCTCAAAAACCTTTTGAGCAGTGGTGCTTACATCTAAGGATTTATTATTTACTTGAAACCTTTCCAAAGCTCCCTCTGCCAAATCCAACGAATCCCTTACCGACTGCAATTGTTTGTCAATATAGACAAGTGCATTATCAGCCACTTCCATTTTCTTGGTGAGTACATTGTCAGTATAAACCCTAAGGAGTTCCTTTAAAAATACTGCATTTTTATCTGGCAACGAACCTGTTGAGTTGATTACTAATATAGAAGAGCCTTGCTTCAAATAGCTGACAGAAGTACTCGCCTTTAGCTGATTGGCTAAAACCTGAACACTATTGAAGGCAAAGAATATTCTATCAAAATCTTTTAAAGAAGAAATATCCCCCTTCTTAATCAATCGAAATCTAAAATTCGGATGTTCAATCCAATCTCCATATTTGTATTTCCCTTTGTGGGTTATGTCAAGGTTGCTAACATAACTATTATCTATATAGTTGTAGGAAGAATAGAAATCCTTAGGTTTAGGTATGTCTATTTGGAATTCGTTCTCTGATAAGATTGTTAAATTGTAATTAGCCATTAATTGACTTCTAGACGAATCTATCTCCACAAGAAAAGGCAATGAATTGTAGTATTCGGTAATTTTCCCCCATTCTCCTTCCGTGTAATAAGAAACCAAAAAATTTAGATTTGCCACAGTCTTTTCC
Source organism: Flammeovirgaceae bacterium (assembly GCA_047633715.1). GTDB lineage: Bacteria > Bacteroidota > Bacteroidia > Cytophagales > Flammeovirgaceae > JBLIFI01. Next base: position 9,727 of record JBLIFI010000104.1, on the reverse strand, counting down.
AACATTTGGTAAGAGACTATAATCTCCATTTCATCATCAATCCGATTTTTTGCACTCAGACTTGAACCACCTGTAAACAGTTCTTGAAATGGGATTGCATTATCCTTCACATTCCCTAGCAATACCTTTGTATTTACTGTATAAATACTATACTGGCGCTTCACATACACATAGGCAGCAGACATCAGTACAGTAATTGTTAGCAAGAAAACCCACCAATATCTCAGGTATTTCAACGCAAGTTCTTGGAATTGTATTTCTGTTCCCTGAAGTGGAGAGGATAAAGAGTTATTCTGACGTGGTTTCAATCTACTAATTTTAAGTTCCTTGTGTTGGAAATCATTCAGTACTGATATTAAAGACTGAATTTTACATTTAAAGACCGATTGCGTTTAAACAATCGGTCTTTAAAAGAATGCCAAAAGTAAGCCATTTTTTCGGATTTGTAAGTAATAAAAACACAAAGTACTTTAACACTTTTCCTGAAATAGTTAGTTCCTAATTCTATTTCAAAAAAAGCTAGCCTCCTATCTGAATCAGTAAAAACTCAAATAGGTGTGGAGTATTATTTGTACTTCTTGCAAACTCATCCATTCTATAAGTATATCTCACACCCAAATCAATCTCCAAAAGCCTGAAAGTTCGTAAATCTGTGGTTAATTCTACTCCTGCAGAACGAACAAAAGGCTTGGGAGTTCTAAATCGAAAGCCAGCAAAGTCATCAAATTTATACTGAGTTATATCATAAAAAACGTTCGCTTTAACCCTTTTTATAAACGCAAAAGAGCCAATTGCCAAATCAGGATAAAAAAGTGGCAAAGTGTAATTTGCGCTGAATCTCGAAATTCCGTCTGTAGTTGGAAGTGCATAGCCTCTTGAGATTGCAAAGCGGTTTGTAAAGCGGTAGAAATCTTCTTTTTTCTCTCCTGTTTGAAATCCAGCAGAAAAGTGAAGAGAATGATTTTTTGCAAATCCAGGTAAGAAAAGCCTACTGGTAAGGAAGAAAACATTGCTTTGATTGAAGCCATCGCCAAGAGTAGTTCTATAGTTTGCCCGCATTGTGAAACCAAGCTTTGGCAAAATATTTTGCAAAGCAGTAGTTTGCAATACGGAATAGTCTAGTTGAAAGGCAAGTGCATTGAATTTTTCGCTTCTAGCAACAATAGGATTTTCTAGCAAAAGAGTATCCCTAATGAAAGTTTGCAGATTTTTTGTCCGATTGATATTCAGAAAATCTCCAGATAACTCTAAATCGGAAATAGCGTTCCCAGAAGTCAAGTTCAGAGGAATCGTTACTCCAGCATTTAAAACTCGCTCATCCCACACATTTGCAAATGCTCCGTATCTCACCGTGTCATCAAATACAAATGTTGAATAAGTCGATTTATTCCTCCCTTTAGTTTCCGAAAAACCCGCTCTCAAAATGGGGACAAATTCCCCGTAGGCAACTTCTCCATAAACCTTCCCCGTATTTTCCGTACCATTGTATAAATAACCACCAATTGCCGAAAAAGTCTTGATTTTATTATCCACCAAAACCTCAATTCCTCCTTCCGGGTCAAACGCATCGCTAATCACAGGATTCCAACTGTGTAAATTGACCAATCCGCTGATTTTATTGAATTTGCTTACTTCAAACTCTTTGTTTGGTATATCAGAAACAATACTTCCTCCTTCTTGCTCTTCCAGTACTTTATAATAAGAAAGTACATTTTCGTTTTTTTCTGGTTGGATTTCTCTCCATTCCGACTCCTTCAAGTCCATCAGCATTAAATCGTAACCTAAAGATGTGAACTCGCTGTAAATCAACTGCTTGCTATCAGAAGAGATAGAAGGCTGGTAAGCTCCTAATTTTGTAGAAGTTACTTGATAAGTTTTCTTTGTTGCTAAATCCAACGCAAAAATATTATTGATTCCTGTGTGGCTTCCTGCAAAAAATATATGGGTTGGAGTGGGAAACGGATTGGTGATTTGCTCATAACTCCACTCTGTCAGCAATTCGATTGCGCCAGTTTCCGCATCAATTTTCGCCAAGGCAGATTGCTCCAAATTCCTGACTACTGAAATGATTGATTTGTCATTCTCCGCCCATTGAGGAAAGGCAAAGAAATACTTTTCAGGATTAGGAAGTTGACGAAGCTCTTCGCCAGTATCTGCATCCAAAATCACCAAACTGTAAGTCAAATCGGCAGGAATTTTTACAGCTACAATTTGCCTTGCATCGCTCGATAAATCTGGGGCAAATAATTTGGTTTTAGAAGTAATCTTATTCTTTTTAATTGAGTAGTTGTCCGTTCCCACGCTTCTCGCATCATTGGTGCGAATAATGGAATAATTCTCTTCAAACCAACGTGGGTGATAGGTCAATTCTGCCCAAGCCATTTTTCCATTTGCCACAGAAAGCGTGCTGTTCAAGTCTAAATTTAGACCTGGCAAAATCATTTTCTCTTCATTTCCCTCCAAATCCATCAAATAATACGTGCGGATTTGGTCGAAGCTACTTTTCTCCACCACAATTTTTCCTTCTGCCAAAAAGTGAGCATTTCGATAGCTTGTATATTTTTTCTTAGGTTTTGTATTAAGCTTTTTGGCAGTAGTAAGTTCCAACTTCGCCAAATCCGATTGGTACAAACTATCCAAATCTTGCATAGTTGCCCGATAAATTTCTGGGGTTCGCAATCCAGTTTCCTTTTTTAAATTTCGAGAGAAAGGATAGAAAACCCCTTTGTATCTTCCTGCGTCTTCCAATACTGTGCCCCACACATTTTTTCCATATTTCTTTCTTCCGTAAGTAATTAGGTTATAACCCAATTGATAATGAGAAGGGACAAAATCCTTCAAAGAACCCGCACTTGCTTTTTCATAATTATAATCTCTATTTTCTAATCGCAAAGCACGATATTCCATGTCAAACTCGGGAGTTCTACCTCTTCCTGTGGCAGTCAAGCCTGTTTCTGCCGCCACCGCATCACCTTCGGAATACCAACGAGGCAAAGCCATAGACTTCATAAATGCCCAACCATTTTGTCCGAAAAGCAAGCTCACAGCTTTGGTAACTCCAACCTTAGAAGCCAAAGCCTGTTTTACGTGGCGATATTCGTGGATTGTGAGTAAATCTGCCCAATTGGTAGAACCAGAAAAATTAAATTGTGGCGGAGTCATAAAAAACTCCGAGCGAAAAGGCGTAAGGCTCACAAAACCATTGGGAATGGTAGTTTGAGTTTGCAAAATAATACTCACTCGTCCCGATGTTTTACCGATAGAAATATTGGTGGAGTCTGACAGGAAATGCACCAAATTGGCAACTCTCTGTGCACTGAACTCCAAACCTGAAGGGAAAATTACCTGAACCTTATCAGTTTTGATTTGCTTCCATTTAAGCTTGGAAGGATTCAAACCCAACTCATAAGAAGTTCTTTGAGCTAGTAATTGATTCGAGAAAATAAATAATGTGAGCAATAAAAAAAGAAGAAAAGCCTTTTTAGCGGGAGCTTGGAGTTGCATGGAAAGTGAGTTTGATTTGATTCAGTCGGCAATTTACATGATTACCAAACATCTTTCAAAAAAACTCATTTGTAAACAGGGCTTTTTTTATAAAAATAAAACTGCTGATTTCAATGATTTTAACCGTGGTGCGTGAGACACGCACCAAAGAAACACTTTTATAAGAAAGCCTTGTATTCTTAAATCGTACTTCGTAAATCAAACATTCACCAAATCACTTTCTACTCGCTCCAAAATAATTTTAAACCATTCTGTATAGTCTTGTGGATTTTTTACCAAATCTTCTTTTATAGCCTTGATAGTCATATACTTATAACTCTCAACTTCCAACGGATTTAACTTAGGTTCTCCATCAAATTTACCAAAAAACACATGGTCAAATTCGTGTTCTGTCAAGCCCTTATCTAATTCGGCAAAATACGTAAAGTCAAATGCTTTGAAAATATCGCAATCAAAACCCATTTCCTCTTCGAGTCTTCGGTGCGCAGCTTGCTCAACAGTTTCGTGTGGTCTTGGATGACTGCAACAAGTATTTGTCCACAAGCCACCAGAATGATACTTGCTCTTTGCCCGCTGATGAATAAGCAATTCGTTGTTGGAATTAAACACAAATACAGAAAAAGCACGATGAAGCAAGCCTTTCTCATGCGCCATCATTTTTTCCATTGTACCGACAGGGTTGTCGAATTTATCTACTAAAACTACTTCTTCCATAAAATCTATTTTGTATTCTACTCCGTACTACTGAACCTCAGTTCTGACATGCACAATTTCCATTTTATATAGAGTAGTGTGATTTCACTCTTAACTATCTTAATTCTACTTTGTTTTATAATTAGCTAAATTGGTTTTTCCGTGAAACTAGACAACTCTTACTTTTAGAGTATGTTTGGAATGTTTTTGGTCTATTTTTGATTGAATCATTGTGATATTTTGGTGTTTTTTGTCATGCTGACCTTGGGAAGCAACTATCTTTTAGATATCTGTTAATAGTTATCTCGCAAGCTCGATCTGACATTTTCAATTAAACCTTATTTCATTGCCTGTTTTTCAAGGGTCTAATTTTTAATTGATAATTTCATAAATTCCATTTGATTTTGTTCCAAACATACTTTTAGTCTTTCCACAATTTCCTATTTTGCTATCTTACTTTTTTGCTATTTGAGTTTTTTGTTTCAATTTGCTTCAATTGAAATTTCAAAATCTCCAAGCCTTCCGTAAAGCTTCTTGGTTGGAAATTGAGTAATTTTCCTGCTTTTTCTATATTGAAACCTGTTTTGAGTGGTCGAGTTCCTACTTCTTTGAACTCTATTGCATTTGTTGGGGAAACCAAAGATTTATCCAAGCCGAAAAAATTGGCTGTTTTCTGTACCATTTGGAATGGGGAGAGCCAATCTTTTCCGCTAATATGGAAAATGCCTGAATGTTCATTTTTGGCAATTAGCCAACAGCCCAAAGCCAAGTCTTCCGCCAAAGTGGGCGTTCGCCATTGGTCGGAAACTACTCGAATTGCTTTTTTTGATTCCAAACTTCGTTTTGCCCACAAAATAATATTGGAGCGAGAACCATCTTTTACCACGCCATAAACTAAAACTGTTCTGGCAATTGCCCAATCTAAACCGCTTTCTTGCACCAATTTCTCCGCTTGCAATTTGGTTTCTCCATAATAGTTGATTGGATTTGGCTTGTTCTCTTCCTTATACATTCCTTCTCCCAAGCCATCAAAAACAAAATCGGTGGAAACATAGAGGAAATAACAGTTATGGATTTTGGCAAACTCCAACAAGTTTTGAGTTCCTTCCACATTTACCAAATCAGCCTTCGCCTTATCTCGCTCACAATCATCTACTTGTGTCATCGCTCCTGAATGAATGATGAGTTCAGGTTGAAATGAGTCGAACACATTTTTTATTTGGTTGGATTTCGTAAAATCCATTTCTTGGTAGTGTGAATCAGGCAAAAAACTCATCCGACTCTTGCCTTTTCCAGTCGCTAAGAATGAGGTGATTTCCAAACTCAAAAATAATTCACACAGTTTTTGACCGAGCAAGCCATTTGCGCCTGTAATAAGGATTTTCTTCATTGTTTTCTCTTCTCTTAATATCTTCAAGAAATGGACTGATTGAATAAAAAAAAATTTCCGCAATCAATTTCTGTAAAGCAAAACGATTTTATCCGAGCCGATTGTATATTTGCTCCTTAACAAAATTTTGAACTAGAATAAGTCTTGCAAATATAGATATTGAGACTTACTTATCGCTCCTAAAAGCAACTAGACTATACGTATGCAATCGCTCCACCAACTCAAAAAGCAATTAAAAGGCGAACTCCATTTCGACACAACCATGCGAACGCTTTATGCCACAGATGCTTCCGCTTATCGGGAAATGCCTTTGGCGGTTGCTTTCCCGAAAGATTCGGATGATATAAAAACATTAATCCAATTTGCCCACTCCAACAAAACCTCGCTCATTCCCCGAACGGCTGGTACTTCTTTGGCTGGACAAGTAGTTGGAAAAGGAATAATTGTAGATGTTTCTCGCACATTTACCCAAATTTTGGAAGTCAACAAAGCAGAAAGATGGGTGCGAGTGCAACCTGGTGTGGTGCGAGATGAGCTGAACAAACATTTAGAGGATTTTGGATTGTTCTACGGTCCAGAAACTTCCACCGCAAATCGTGCCATGATTGGCGGGATGATAGGAAACAACTCATGTGGCTCGAATTCAATTGTTTATGGAAGTGCGAGGGAACATTTACTCGAAGTAAAAGCAATTCTGAGCGATGGTTCAGAAACTATTTTTGAAAACTTAACCAGCATAGATTTTCAGGAAAAGGCTCTTTTGGGTAAATCTCCAACCGCTACTTTAGAAGAGAAGATTTACGCCAAAACGCACCAGATTCTTTCTGATGAATCCAACCAAGAAGAAATAAGAGAGAAGTTCCCAAAAGCCTCCATTCCACGCAGAAATACAGGTTATGCACTAGATATGTTGTTGGAGACTGCTCCATTTACAGCTGGAAAGCCTGATTTCAACATGTGTCAGCTCATTGCAGGTTCTGAGGGAACTCTGGCATTTATGACTGAAGCAAAACTGCATTTGGATTTGCTTCCGCCAGAGTTCAAGTGTTTAGTGTGTGTCCATTTCAATTCGATAGATGAAGCGTTGAGAGCCAATTTGGTGGCACTCAAGTTCAAGCCTTATGCCAGCGAGCTGATGGACCATTACATTTTGGAATGTACCAAAGCGAATAGTGAACAGCAAGAAAATCGCTTTTTTGTGCAGGGAGATCCAGCGGCAATTTTAGTGGTGGAGTTTGCCAATCATAACAAAAACGATTTAAATAAAACGGTCATTGCCTTCAAAACTGCTTTAAAAATTGAGGAATTGGGCTATCATTTCCCAATTGTGAAAGGCGATGATATTAAGCGAGTTTGGACTTTGCGAAAAGCTGGATTGGGCTTGCTCTCCAACATTCCTGGCGATGCAAAAGCCGTGGCGGTAATTGAAGATACGGCTGTGGCAGTCGAAGATTTGCCAAATTACATCAGAGATTTCAACGTGATTCTCCAAGAATACGGACTTTTCTGTGTCCATTATGCACACGCAGGTTCTGGGGAATTGCACCTCCGACCAATCATTAACCTGAAAACTGATGAGGGAAATCGGATGTTCCGAACCATTGCCGAGGAAATTGCCAAACTAGTCAAAAAGTACCGTGGTTCTCTGAGTGGAGAACATGGAGACGGACGTTTGCGTGGCGAATTTCTGCGCTATATGATTGGACAGAAGAATTATGAACTGATTCGGGAAGTTAAAAAAGTATTTGACCCACAAGGCATTTTCAATCCGAACAAGATTGTCGATACGCCTTCCATGAACACGAGTTTGCGCTATTCCCCGGGTCAAGAAACTCCCGAATTTGATACAGTTTTGGATTTTAGCAAAGACCAAGGAATTTTGCGTTCCGCAGAACTTTGCAATGGCTCTGGAGATTGCCGAAAAACCGAAATCTCTGGCGGAACAATGTGCCCGAGCTACATGGCAACTCGCAACGAAAAAGACAGCACACGAGCCAGAGCCAATATTCTCAGGGAATTTCTCACGCACTCCAACAAACCCAATCGTTTCGACCACGAGGAAATTAAGGAAGTAATGGATTTGTGCCTTTCCTGCAAAGCCTGCAAGAAAGAATGCCCTTCCAATGTGGATATGGCGAAAATGAAGGCGGAATTCCAGCACCAATATTACAAATCCAACGGAATTCCATTTCGCACGAAAATGATTGCCAATTTCACGCAAACAATTGGTTTGGCTTCCAACGCTCCGAGCATTTATAACTTTTTCGCTAAGAATAAATTCACTTCCTCCATTATCAAACAAACTTTGGGTTTCGCTCCCGAACGCTCTTTGCCCCTACTCCATAAGCAAACCGTTCGGGCTTGGCATACTCAATACAAAAAAGAAATAAATAAGACGGTTGGAGACAGAGGAAAAGTCTATCTTTTCTGCGATGAATTTACCAATTTGAATGATTCAGATGTGGGAATTAAAGCCATTTTGTTGCTCGAAAAGTTGGGCTACGAAGTAGAACTCCCCACTCATTACGAATCTGGCAGAACTTACCTTTCTAAAGGACTACTCACAGAAGCGAAGGATTTGGCGACTAAAAACGTCCAAAAGCTATCTAAAATTGTTTCAGATGAAACGCCAATTATCGGGATTGAGCCTTCTGCCATTCTAACTTTGAAAGATGAATATTTGGATTTGGTGGATTCGCACTTGAAACCCGATGCGGAATATTTAGCAAAACACACGTATTGTTTCGATGAATTCATTGCCAGAGAAATGGATAGAGGAAATGTGAATGGTGGAAGTTTTACCGACAAAGAACAAATCATCAAACTCCACGGACATTGCCACCAAAAGGCACTTTCTTCACTCACTCCAACCAAAAGAATGTTGGAATTGCCCAAAAACTACAAAGTACATTTAATTCGTTCGGGTTGCTGTGGCATGGCAGGCTCGTTTGGCTATGAAAAAGAACATTACGAAACTTCCATGAAAGTGGGCGAATTGGTGCTTTTCCCAGCTATTCGGAAACAGCCCGAAACTGTAGAAATTGCCGCTCCTGGCACAAGTTGTCGCCACCAAATTATGGATGGAACAGGCAGGAAAGCAAAACATCCTGTGGAGATTTTGTGGGAAGCACTTGGGAAATAGTAAGATAGCAAGTTTAGATTTCGCAGAGTCAAATGTGTAATACTGAGAATGTTGATATGCCTTTGTTGCAATTAAAACAACCAAACTCAACGCTCCTTTTTCTCAAACTTGACCAATTTTTTCAGCAAAGGGTCTTTGAAATACTTCCTTATCAGTAGCCCAAATCGCTCATAGGGCAAATGGTAACGTTTGGTAGTCAGTTTCCAGTAGAGGATACCTTGCAATAAATGCGACTTTTTATTCACATGATACAAAGCCTTCATTGCCAAGGCTCGTTCTTTTGGGTTTATATCTTGCTCAGACCATATAAGTAATTTTTTGTTACCCGTTTGCCAATGCTTACTCACAGAAAAGCCAAATCCTTTCCAAGGCATTATGGTGCTATTCTCTCTATAAATATAGCCTAATTCTGTGAACAGCACTTTTTTAGCCAATCCCATCTCTTTCTGAAATGAGTTAATGTTGAAATAAACCCTTCTCCAGCCCGCTAGCAAATCTCGGTATTTGCTCCTGTTAGTTTCTTTGGATTCATATTCTCTCAGCTTGAAATAGGCATTGATTCCTATAAAATCTAATTTATCCCAGAAAGCAATATTTTGGTAATTGTCGAAGTTGGCAGCATAAGTAAGTTTGCCACTATACAGCTTTCTAGTATTGGCAATCAATTGATGCCAATGAGCCAAAATCAATTCTCTCCTGTGGTTTATGGATTGAATGTAATTCGCCTGTTTACTATAAGCAACCTGCTCTGCCCATGCTTGCTTCACAGCCACTTCATTTTCCAAATAACTTTTTAAGGTTTCATAGTTCACATTTTTCCCCTTTACCCACAATTCTTGTTTGGGAATCTGGCTACTGAATGACATATAATCGCTAATATAAGTTGCTTGTTCAACAGTATCGAGGTGGAATCTTTCTAACTCAGGTAATTCTTCTACTGGTTTGGTGGCACTCAAAACCCGCATTTCACTTCCGATAGCGAAAACATCTACCTTATA
>JBLIFI010000103.1:0-11734 GCA_047633715.1 Flammeovirgaceae bacterium | reverse complement strand
ATATTTACCTATATCTATTGATTTTGCTAATGTATCTTGATTCATAACTACTTTAAAACGCCAAATACATGAATCGTCTTTATCTTTTAAATCCATTTGGTAAAACCCTGATATCATGTTTGCTCTTTTGTACACACTAGTACCAGAAGGCATTGTGTTTTCAAATGGGTAAAATTGAGTAATGAAATAGCTACCTAGTTTTCTCCTAGTAAAAAGAATATTAAAGCCCACCTCAGAAGTCAGAAAACTTGATGTTAATATCTGATTCTTGAATATTTCAATATCATTTACATATAAGCTAACAGTATCTTCGTCAAAACCATCTTGTAAATCTACTTTCACGAAATCCTGACCTTTCAGCATCGGTGCAAAGCATAAACACAGTAAAACAGTAAGGAATTTTGATAATAAATTAATCATAGTAAAATGGAATTTTGGATTTCACTATAAATAATCCTTTTTCCAATTTTTCGTCAAATCGGTCGATACCAATATATTTGTGTCTACTTATATCTATGGTTTTCTCCACTACACATGCTCCTAGAACAACCTTGAATCGCCACATGACGGAATCTTCATCCTCTTCTATGCATATTGTTTCTGGGCCAGTCAAAAAATTAGCTCTGTCATACAAGGGCGTGCCAGAAGGCATTCTTTGTTCGAATGGGTAGAATTGAGTAACATAATAACAACTTTTACTGCTTTTAGTAAATAGAATACCAAAACCAGCATTCCCAGTAAGCCTACTTGACGTTGCTACTTGATTCTCGAAAATTTCTACATCATTTATAAAAAAGCTAACTGTATCGTTTCTAAATCCTCTCTGTAAATCAACCTTCACAAAATCTTGGCTTTTTACTGATAACACATTTAGGAAGAATACTAGGAATAGTATTGATTCTTTATAATTTTTCATTTTCTCCTAGTTTTGTTTAATGCATTTCTATTTAGATACATGCTTTCAAGTTGCTTATCTATTAAGTTCATACCTGTATTTCTGATATCTTTAGATTGGAACATTAGGTTTTTAAATACACCATTTCTTTTGAAATCAGACTTACCAATATGATGTTTACTGTTTGTTGGTTCTTCGATGTGTTCATCAGGATGTAAAAACCATCCTGTATGCCCCGCTTCATGAGAAGCGGTTCTCTCTAGAGTAGGTAAGCCTTCTTTGCTAAGTCCTGTCCCGAAAGAAGGATGGTTTTCATCTGTATTGTTAATCTCGTTTTTTAGTACAGATTTGTGTATTAACATAGTTAAAGAGCCATGTTCAGCAAGACCAGGTTTTCCTTCTTTAACTAATCCATTATCATCTCCGACTATTTTAAAAACATGGTCATCTGCGCCAATATCATCTTTTGAATTGGCTACCTGCACGTCAACATTTATACTCCAACTCACATTTCCATCTTTTCCGTTGTAAGATTGATTCATTCCTGCTGTTATTCTTTCTACCGCACTATTCATATCTATATCCTTGCCCGTCTCATTCAGTACTTTACCCGTAAAGTTGAGTGAATAATGCGTTTTTCCATCCTTTTGATGCATAGCAATTTCCCATTTTCTGCCATCAGGGTCAATTCTAGTAATTGGGTTATTGGCTACATAAGCATAAGGAGAAGTACCTATTTGCTTAGGATCATCCGCTAAAGGGTCAACCGAAATAAATTTTGCTAAAGCTCTATCGTCCATCAAAAGCCTATCAATCAGCTTACTCTGTTTATTGTAGATATTTACAAATCCAGTATTGTTTTCAAAAACCAATTTTGCTATCTCAGCATTTTCATTGGAGTTGAAAACTTCTGTGATATGTTCATTCTTATATTCTTCTTCAGTCATTAAAACTACAGAACTATCTCCAAAAAGTGCATAAGGGCTTAAATTCTTAGTTTTCACATTTCTGTATTGCTCACTTTCCGTGTTGAAATTTATCTCAACACTTCCTCGCTGTTTCGGTTCTTCACAAGACGAAATAAATGGTATGAGAAATATTAACAGTAAAATATGTTTCCCTCTATTTTTCGAGTTTGTTTTTTTGGTTGTCATATGCTTGTTGTGAATATTCATTATTTCCCACACTTTTTATAAAATACTACATATGCGCAAAAACATCCATCATTAGTAACATTTTCAGTTTTATAAGGCATCATTTCTAGAAGAACAATTCTTTTGCTTTCGTTGTAAAACTTAAAAGAGCTTTTTGGGTACTTGCCAACTTGACTATTCGTATATAAAACATTCTTTTTATAGTCCGATAAATTTATTGTTGTTGAAGTATCTAATTCCGATTTCCGGTTGTATGCGATAACTATATAGTGAGTATCCTTCCTCAAAAGAGGTATATATTCAACTGATAAAACATCATTAGAAGATATAAACCCACCTTTCCATCTTCCAAAATAACCTTTTACTTTTTTATAAGTAATACCAGAATCTTCAATAATACTTGGGGCAATTACTTCGCAGTCGCATTGTGCAATAGCTATATCAAAGCATACAAGCAGAATAAAAACTATACTTAATACGTTTTTAACCATTGATCAACAGTTTTAACAGCCTTTGAGTCAATCTTTATTTTTTTATCAAAGGCTATATGCAGTTTAATTTTTTCCTCCAAATTTTCAAATCTTTTGGTATTTCCATATGTGGATTCAAATACATTTCTCCAATCGTGTTCTGAACCATACTAGATTTAGTTTTTGTAATTTCTTCCAACGAGTAGATTATATAAATAGCAATACCATAATCTTGATACTCATCTGTCTTGAGATAATACTTAGTTAAGTATTCTTCTGAAAACTTTAGTTTTGCACATGGACTTAATAAATCAAATGTGCTAGTGAATTTTTTATAAACTTCAATAGGCATTTCTTTATTTAAATCATTAGAATATTTTATGCTTCCTAACAAATCATCCATGAGAAAATCTATTTCATTTCTTTTATCTTGCTTTCCTAAGGAACGGGAAATAAATAAAGTGCTACTTTTTATCTCGTTTCTTTTTGACCTATTTTTCCAATTCCATTGTGGGGCAAAAAAATATGCCATATCGATGCTATGCCCTGATTTTTTTGCCCCAGCGGGGAACCGCTAGACTAGCTCCATAAATAAACCTCAATAAAATAGTAGTTTATTTATTTCCCGTTCCTAAGCAGGAAAAAGATAAAATCAGTATGAGAATAACTCCACAATATTTTACCATATTTTTCTTATCAGTTTATGCCTTGAGACGACCTTATATGCTTATCTATACTGCTGTCTACTGTTTGTAAGCTATGAAAATACCACTTTTGATTCCATAAATATTTAATGTTTTATAGAAAAAATAATTTTTCTACCCTTTTCAACAAGAAACCTACTTGGTAAATTGTGTTGACTCATTCTTAAATAGAACAAATCAAACTGAAAATTAATATCATATGACGCTTCGAGATATTTTTTTATTTCTAAAATTCTTCTACCAGATAAGCTCTCTGAATATTCAATAATATCAAAATCGTAATAGGAAATTTCTATCGTATCAGAATTATTTATCTCTAAGCGATTTAATATACTATCTATTTTATGTTTTTCAGAGTCCAAAAGTTGAAAACTATTTGTCTTCCATATAATACTATCTGCAAGAATCCGTTCCCCATTTTGTTTTTTTAGAAGAAGTTCAAATTCTTCTATACTTTCAATAAGGTTCTTGTTTACCCGTGAGTTGTTATCAAGTAAGTAATTACAGAAAAAAAGCATAATCAGAATACTGGTTTTAGGAATTGTGATACTCATAGAATATTATTTTTTTCTAAAAAATGGAGTTGTATATCCTTTTTTGGGGTATGGCTCAAATATACTTTTATCATACTTCGGGTAAGAAGAAATTTTCGTATTTAAAGTTCCTGGTTTTTCGATTACCGACTGAACAGATTTTCCATCCTTACTCTTGAGGACAACTATTGCATAATGGCTTGGTCTTTCAGTAAATTCATCCATTTTTTTATGGAAATCCCTTTTCTCTCCATTATTAACTGCATTTTCTTCAGAAAATATGAATGTTATTAAATCGCCAGCTCTTGATTCCTCTTTGGAAATATTTGTAAAATCTGAGTCAATTCTCTCTGTTGCGTCACTCAAACTCCAATAACCTTCTGGTTTATTACCAAACTCTGCTGGTTGGTCTATTCCGTTTACTCCAAGGGCAAAATTGCAACAATTTTGTTCCTCTATATTTGCACTATTTAATTGCTTATTTATATTCCCTACTTGTTCAATGTTTCCAAATCCGTAAGACTCGCCTTGTGATATTTTGGTGTCCCCATATAAGTTTTTGACACTCTTCTTCGAAATTCCAAGTTGTTTTGAAAGTGAGTTTAAATTATCTCCTTTTTCAGCAGTAAATTCTAAATTATTCGATTTTTCATTTATTCTTACTTCCCACCTGCCATCAGGGTCTATGTAGTTTATCGGATTATTGAAACCATACCTATAAGGAGTCCAATCTGGTGCTTTCTCTGCCAAAGGGTCAACCGAAATAAACTTTGCTAAAACCTTATCATCCATCAACAATCTATCAATTAGCTTACCTTGCTTATTGTAGATGTTTACAAAGCCAGTATTATTCTCAAAAACTAATTTTGCTATCTCAGCGTCTTCATTGGAGTTTAAAACTTCTGTGATGTGTTCATTCTTATATTCTTCTTCGGTCATTAGAACAATAGAACTGTCTCCAAAAAGCGAATAAGGGCTTAGATTCTTAGTTTTCACATTTCTGTATTGCTCACTTTCTGTATTGAAATTTATTTCAACACTTTCTTGCTGTTTAGGTTCTTCACAAGATGAACCAAAGAGCATAAAACCTGACAATATCAATATATACTTGTTGTTCATTTTCTAGGTTTAGTTGTTGGTTACCAATGCTTTTCTTTTAGCTTTTTCATCTTCCATATCTCGCACCCATTTAGCATATTTCTTTGCAGACATTTCTCTATATCCTAACTGCTCCAATTGGTTTTGAGCTTCCTTATATTTTCTATGGTTTGATTTTGCGAATGGCGTAGCCTTCTTTCCGTGTTTCTTGATATATGCCAAGCCTATCGTTCTATGATAGTTAGATTTATGCATAATTGCTTGTATACAAGTTGGGAAGTGAAGGAGGGTTTTGTTTGCACACAACAAAGCAAAATCATCGTAACCTTTCTGCCATTCGTAAGCAAATGCTAGTTCCAACAAAGAAAAAGCTACGCTTTCTTCGAGAGTCATTTCCTTCATATAAACACCTTTTCTTATGCTTTCAGCAGAAATATCCATCGAAGAAATTATCCAACTATCAGAAGAGAAATGCCCATTGGTCAATTCTATATTTACCCATTTGCTTTCTTCATCCAAATGTTTCACGTACATGTGATTTGGTGCAAGTGCTAAATAACTTTCTGCTCCAATTTCTTCTGCAAGAATCTTGTAAAGCATCGGCATAGAACGACATTGCCCTTCACGTGTGTTTAAGAGTTTACTTACAAAAATACTATTGTAGTCTTTCTTTCCGTAAAAGTCATCAAAATCATACGTATAAACCTGATTCTGATTCATGGAGTTTGGCTTTGTGAAAAACTCAAACAAAGCGAAATTTCCAGCAGTCTTGTACTGTTCAACTCCTTTATATTTCACGAACTGCTTTAAATCCTTAGCAATCTGCGAAATTTGCTGGCAAAATACATTATAGTCCAAATTGCCTTTGTTGTAAGCCCACTCTACTAAAAAAGTAGAGCGCTTGAAATCCAAAAGTATTTTTCCATCCAACATTTGGCTAATTTCTTGAAAAGCCAAATTGTAGTATTTGTCTTTATTGTAAACCAAAGAATCGGGTTCGAAAATTACAGGTGCAATTTCCTCCTTCTGTATTTCTACAGATTCTTGAATTACATCTTTTCTCTCTTCACTTTCACAAGAAAGCAGAGAGAAAAGCAAACCCAAACCCATCAGATACAATATTTTACGCTTAATCATAATCAAATAATTCCCACATCAACACATTTCCAAATTCTCACATTAACTTATCTATCAAAAGCAGCCTTCACAATTCTATTCTGTTCACGCTCATGCACTTTTTTATAACCAGTTGCTGGCGAGGCGCTTGGCTTACGAGAAACCACATCCATGTGTCTGTATTTTTTCTCGAAAAGAGTTCTTAGAATGTAAGTCCAGTAACCCATATTTGTCGGTTCTTCCTGTACCCAAAGTAATTTTAAATCTTCTACTTTTCCGTACTTTTTCAACTCTCTCTCCAACTGCTTTTGTGGGAAAGGGTGGAGTTGCTCAATTCGGATAACTGCCACGTCTTTAATTTTATTCTCAGTCTGGTATTTCTGTAAATCGTAATAGATTTTTCCTGTGCAGAGCAAGATTTTCGTGACTTTATTATTCGGTTTGGCATAGCTGTCTCCAATCACTTCCTGGAAAGTTCCTTTTGTCAATTCGGCAAGCGGGGAAGCAGAAAGGTCGCCACGCAATAATGATTTTGGAGTCATTACTATGCAAGGTTTTCTGAATTCCCAAGCCACTTGTCTTCTCAGCATGTGGAAGAAATTAGCCGCATTAGTTACATTCGTAACCACCATATTATCTTCGGCACACAATTGCAAGAATCTTTCTGGTCGGGCGTTGGAGTGCTCTGGGCCTTGACCTTCATAACCATGAGGAAGCAACATAACCAATCCGTTCATTCTAAACCATTTAGACTCGGAAGCTGCCAAAAACTGGTCAATGATAATTTGCGCTCCGTTGGCGAAATCTCCAAACTGGGCTTCCCAAATTGTCAATGCTTCGGGGTTGGCATTAGCATAGCCATACTCAAATCCTAAAACGGCATATTCCGAAAGGAGTGAGTTATAAATAAGGTGTTTTTTCTCTTGACCTTCTTCAATATCGTTGAGCCAGAAATACTCTTCGCCAGTTTTTACATCTGCCAAAACAGCGTGTCGGTGCGAGAAAGTGCCACGTTGCACATCTTGTCCACTCATTCTTACCGTGTGTCCTTCCAGCAACAATGAGCCATAAGCCATCAGTTCCGCAGTTCCCCAATCCACCATTTCATTCTCCAAAAATTGCTTTCTGGATTTAATGAGTCGGTCAATTTGGCGGAGGAATTTGTGTCCTTTTGGTAGCTTACTTAAGTGTGCTCCAAGCTTGTCAATCATTTCTTTGCCCACACCAGTTTCTGGCGACTGCTGAAAATCTTTTTCATTAGATTTTCTGAATTTTTGCCAAACTTTATCTGATTTCTGTTTTTTGAATGGAATGGCTTCCTCACGAACCTGCTTGAGTTCAGCTTCCAATTTATTACGGAATTGATTGTCTAGTTCTTTCACAAACTCTGGGGAAATATCTCCACGCTTCACTAATTCCTCTGCATAAATATCTCTCGGGTTTTTATGTCTCGCAATGGCATCGTATAATAATGGTTGCGTGAATTTCGGTTCATCTGCTTCGTTGTGTCCGTGCCTTCTGTAACAAACCATGTCAATAAACACATCTCGTTGGTATTTCTGCCTGAATTCTACCGCCAATTTAGTAGCGAAAACCAAGGCTTCTGGGTCGTCTCCGTTTACATGAAGCTCTGGCGCTTCTACCAATCCAGACAAATCTGTACAGTAAATACTAGAACGCCCATCAAAGAAATCTGTCGTGAAACCAACTTGATTATTAATGATAAAGTGGATTGTTCCGCCCACATCATAAGCTGGGAGTCGGGACATTTGCACAAGTTCATAAACTAGGCCTTGCCCCGCCACAGCCGCATCGCCATGAATATTGATGGAAATGATTTTGCTTTTATCGCCTCCGTAGTATTTATCTAATCTTGCTCTTACATAACCTGAAACGACTGGCCCAACCGCTTCCAAATGTGAAGGATTAGGTTGCATAACCATTTTAATTTTATCTCCATTGCTTGCTTCCACTTCGTTGGTGTAGCCCATGTGGTATTTCACATCGCCATCGCCCATTCCTTCGTGCATTAAGCCTTCGCCCTCAAACTCCGAGAAAATAGAACCATGTGGTTTGCCCATTGTATTGGTCAGAATATTCAATCTGCCACGGTGCGCCATTCCGATATGCACTTCTTTCAATCCATATTTTGCACCTTCGTTTATAATGGTGTCTAGTGCAGGAATTGCCGCTTCGCCACCTTCCAAAGAAAATCTTTTCTGCCCAAGGTATTTTTTGCCTAGGAAATCTTCAAAAACAACGGCTTCGTTTAGTTTGGAGAGAATTCTTTTCTTGTCTTCTATAGAGAAATTCGACCCAAGAGATTCTCGTTCAATTTTTTCTTTAAACCAATCCAGAATACTTGTATCTCGGATTGCCATGTACTCATAGCCAATATTTCCGATATATATTTTCTGCAAAGCCTTTACAATATCTCTCAAAGAAGCTCTGCCAATTCCGATGGCACTTCCTTGGTCGAAATGCGTATCCAAATCTTTATCAGATAATCCGAAATCGGAAAGTTGCAACATTGCTTTTCTGTCCAATCTTTTTCGGACAGGATTTGTGGTCGATTCTAAATGCCCACGAGTTCGGTAAGCATCAATTAGTTCACGAACGGCAATTTCCTTTTTCAAAGTTTCTCCACTCACAGCGCCTTGAATGGCTACTCCGCCATCTTCTCCGTACTGTTCCAAAGAAAAATCGAAGCCTTCAAAGAATTTTTGCCAGCTTTCATCTACTGAATTTGGGTCTTTTTTATACGATTTATAAAGTTCGTCTATGTAAGAACCGTGAGCATTTGCGATGTATGAGTAATTGTCCATGGTGGATAAATTTATGAAATGTTGTTCTTGTAATCTTGGGTTGTGTAATGAACCTATTAATCTAACAAAAAGTGCGGTTAGTATTGTTCATAGTTAAATAGTATAGCGTCTATACAAATCTAACATTTCCGCTCACATATACAAAAGTCGACATTCGCATAGCCAAATATCAAAAAATGATTCATTTGAAATCTTCAATCTCCAAATATAAATAAACCAAGAAAAATACAATTGTAGTATCTGGATTTAGCAGCTTCTTAAATAGTGATAAAAAAAGATAGCATATACTTATTCAAAGTTTTTTGACTTGAATCTTGCACGAATCCATTAAAATATTGACTTTTTCTAAGTGTAATTGCATAAAAAACACGCTACTCATATTACTGTTAACTTGTAATATTCCAAGCTATTATTTACTTTCACAAACTATGGAGTCAAATTAGATATGATTTCAACTTTTTAATCTTTTTCATGTAAGAATTTAAGAATTTCAAACGATTGTAATTGAATGGAGGATTATAATAAAATCATAGAGTCTTTAATTATCCGATTTGTGCGGAGTAATGCGTTGGACGCTTTTAAGCCCGTGCATATTAAAAATTACTATGATTTCCAGAGTACGCTTGTGTTATTGGACAGGGGAGATATGCAATTTGGCTTGCCTGAAGTATCTCTGAAGCCTGGAAATATATTGTTTCTGCCTGGCGGAAAGAATACGGCTGTGAGTTTTGGCAAAGGGGAAATGCCAAATATTAACAACGAGCAATTTGTGAATAACAAAGAGCAGTATTTGCGCTATTCCGACCAAAGTGCCTCTACACAAGATGTTGTTACTCGCTACCTTTCTGTTACTTTCGATGCTAAAGCATTTGACTCGGTAAACTTCTTTTCCACTTTGGATATCCCCCCATTTGTGATTGAAAACAGCCCATTGCTGGAGTCTCTAATTCGTAAAATAAGTAGAGAACTACATTCTATACGGGTTGCAAAAATCAGATTACTCAATATTTACACGGAAGAATTAGTGATTGAAACTTTTAGGCATATCCTTGATAATCAGATGTTTGTAGAGCAACTAGCTACAAACAATAATTATTTCAAAGATGAAAGATTACTCGATATTTTCGGGTATATCAAGAATAACTTGAATGGAGATTTATCCAACAAAACACTTTCTGCGATTGCCTCTGTTTCGGAAGATTATGTGGGTCAGTATTTCAAAATGCTGACGGGAATCAATCCGCAAGATTACATTGAATACCAAAGAATGGAAACTGCCGTGAACTTATTGCGAACCACCAATATGAGTATTCGTAAAATTGGACATGAAGTTGGCTACAAAGATACGGCTTACTTCTGCCGAAGATTCAAAATGATGTTTGGGATTCCCGCTGGGAAAATGAGAAAGCGTGAGAGCATGATGGAGATGTAACCTTGATTTTTGGGATTCGTAGGATTTGCCATGGTTTTCTTACAATAAGTTGTGGTTGGAAGATTTAGCTTCAGCTCTTTTTGCGAGGCATCAGAATCTTACCCATTTTCGGCTAGAAGCCGTCTCCATACGCCACTCGCCCAGAGGCGAGCGACAGTTTTACCAATCTTGAAATTTTGAAATTCAAGTGAATCCTAATAATCCTGGTTCGACTGTTTGAGTATTCTACTCAAAATAATTTCATTACAAATTGCCAGATAAATCATATTAAAGATTCTGGTCCAGACATTTGAATGCTTACAAATTCACTTTTGTAGGCATTTTTTAGTTTGTAATAATCCTTGTAAATTCAGCAATTGCCTTGATTTCAATTCTCGAAATTTCCAAAGCTCAAACCAAAAAAACATCCCCTCCAAATACAGACCACAAAGCATCAAAGCAAAGTCAGATTCATAGGTTTTGCTCATTTCTCTGGCTTATATACTTAGCATTCTATACTCGAAAACTGAAAACATGTAAGTAAGCTAACCTTCCAAGCAACTTTTCAGCTTAAACTGTTGTTGTCTGAGAGTTAGTAAAGTCTAATGATTGATTCATAAATTAGACTTGTATATTTGTGATGAATTACTTTTCGGCAATTCGCACTTGCCTAGTCAGATTGCCAAAATAATTACTGAGGCAAGCCCGAGAGCAAACAAAAACCAATTATGGAAGAACAACAACTCAAAACCGCAGCGGAAATAAGAGTAGATGAAATCAACGAGATTTTCAAGAAATATTTGGAGCGAAAAAACCTGCGTAAAACGCCTGAAAGGTTCGCCATTTTAGAGGAGATTTATGTCAATACAGGTCATTTTGATGTGGAATCGCTCTATATCAATATGAAGAACAAAAACTACCGAGTCAGCCGAGCTACGGTTTACAATACGCTGGATTTATTGCTTGATTGTAATTTGGTAATCAAACACCAATTTGGGAAAAACCTTTCGCTCTACGAAAAAGCGCATGGCTACCGACAACACGACCACATTATTTGTAATAACACGCAACAGATATTCGAGTTCTGTGACCCAAGAATCCAGCAAATCCAAAAGTTGGTTGAGGAAACTTACGATTTCACGGTAACCAGCCACACGCTTTATTTCTATGGCTATTGCAATGGTTCAGAGAATAAAAATGGAGGAGATAATTAATACAAAAAGGTGAACCTTAGGAACGGGAAATAAATAAATGCGTGTTTTGTCGCAGTTTATTTTTGAGGCTAGTTTAGGCAAAAAAGTTTGGCATAGCACCGCTACGGCAAATTTTTTTAACGAAGAATAGCCCAAAAAGAAACAAGAGAAAGTAGCATCTTATTTAATTTCCGTTCCTTAGGAATGGGAAATAAATAAACTACTTTTTTATCGCAGTTTATTTTTGAGGCTAGTCTAGGCAAAAAAATAAGGGATAACACCGCTATCGCATATTTTTTTAACGAAGAATAGACCAACGGGTCCCGAACCAAAAA
>JBLIFI010000102.1:0-11814 GCA_047633715.1 Flammeovirgaceae bacterium | reverse complement strand
CGTGTGTGGGCGCTTGAACCAGTTTTATTGCTTGTTTTTCGAGTTTTAACAAACTCGAAAAACAAGCTAATTTCTTCAAATCTTAGTTTTGTTATACCTTTTAACCAAATTCACGATAGAGCCATAGGTTTTAAATCCCAACAACCTAGAGGTTGTTGGCTACGGACAAAAAAACCAAACCAACTTCTATTAAGTGTAATCATTTTAGCTTATTTCAAGAAATCTGTATTCCAAAGATTAACCTGCTTACCTATTTTTGCAATCTAGCGTAATATGGTTTCTTGTTTTAGGTGTAAAACTCCTTTTCGGAAGGTTTAATGGCGGAGGTTTGGAGTATTTCTAAAGGACTTTTCAATAGGATAGCTGATATAAGATTGGCTAAAAGAGATGGCTCTATGATAATGGAAGTGGAAAGCCCAACCAAAGTCCATTTTTGATGTAAACAGGTTTGAAACAATTGTAAGGTTTTTTTGCAAAAGCGTATTGCAGATTATCAAATGCAATCGCTGATTTCCCTTTGTCTAGTTCTGACTTTACTAAACAAGTCAATTCAGCTTCTTTACCGTAAGGAATACCGTAATAATCAAACACAATTGTGGAATGTATCTCAAAAAGTGCTTTCACAACAAGCTTTTTTCTATCCCAATGAACTATAGACATAAATGTAGAGTCTAGAGATATTTTGCATTCCTCAGCAATCTGAGTAGCAGGTTGCAAGTCTATTTCCATGACATTCATCAAGTAGTTTCTGACAGTTAGTGGAAACAGGAATTCCTGCCATTTTGCAGGTTTATAATCTGCGAATGGCAAGTTCGAATTCTTCGTATTGAAATATTTTGCCAGTTGAAGAGCAAGATTATGACCTATGGATTTGTTCTCCAAACTAAAATTGGGAATATAAATCTGAATCATTTCTCCTTTTCGCAATTCAAACTCAGGAATTTCCATTCCATCAATCACAAATGGTTTGTTATGGAAAATAAATTCGGACATAGAATGGATTATAATATTAACAAGGAACGGAACTACATTAGAGTAAAATGCTATTGCCGTCTGCTTTAGCTGACGGATTTTGAAAATTGTTATGTACTGAGTTTTTTTATAAAAACCACTACGAACATCACAAAAAATCAGTTTACAAATCACAAGTTATTGATTCAATATTTAGCATAAAATCTCAAGCAAATCGAATTTCAACACTTTGTTGTTGATAAAGCTAATGATGAACTTTATTACTCCATAAAATTTTTAATGAGGTAGAATGAATCAATTTCTTTAGATTACTACTTTCTTTTGAATGAATTTGATTGATTTACCTCCATTATACTTGATGTTTTTTTATGAAGAAACCTCTCAAAACTAACAAATTGAATGATACCAAGCCAAATCAAATATATCCTCTTTACACTTCTGGCAGTTACATCTACCTTGTGCTGTGCTCAAAACACGGATAGTACCGACTTTCGCAAATTTGGAACACTATTCAGAGCAAAACCAAAACTATTTTCAATCAGCTTAAAATCAGTCCAAGATTTCAGCCTTAATACTGCTTCTGATGAAACTACTAATGAGAAAGCGGATGTGAGTGAAAACTTGCGTAGAGATGTTTATTTGCGTTTCCCTTGTTACATTAAAAACGGAACAATCATAGGATTGAATTTACGCTATCGACATGAGAGGTTCCGTTTCTCCAATGCCTCCAAAGAGGATTATAAATTATTCCAAAACCTAGAAGACAATGGCTTAAGAAGTACAGGATTCGATGCCATTTTGCGTAGAAAAGATAAAAAAGAGCGCACTCTAACCGCTAAATTGGGTTTTCGGCTCAATGGGGATTCTTTCAATGAGAATGGTTTGAATAAGTTTCTGAAAGTTTCATTTTTCGCAATCCGCACGCACACTAAAAATAAATATACCAATCTTGGTTACGGACTCTCCGCAGGCTACGATTTGGGAATACCTGTCATTTATCCTGTTTTCGTTTATCAACATTACTTCAATCAGCACTTGTCGGTAGATTTGAATTTGCCTAAAAAAGCAAGCCTCATTTATGGCTTCTCCGATAAAACCTTTCTGACTTGGACTACAGAAATATCAGGAGCCAGCTATCATGTAGCTCGCCCTCTGTTAGATGGTTTCAACAATTTGGAATTGAGGAAATCGGAAGTAAGAAGCTTTCTGCGTTTTGAACAAGAAATCTATGATTTTCTATGGTTTGGAGCAGAATTAGGCGGAATGCAATACCTGAATTTCTTCGTCTCCAAACCAAAAGACAGAAGGCAAGATGCTATTATTAATTTGGAGACAGACCCCGCCTATTTCTTTAAAATAGGCGTGTTTTTAGTACCTCCAAAAAAGGTTTATAATGACATTATGGGCAGATAGTAAGCTCACATAGAGTGTCAACAAATCCAAACAAGCAATCCTTATTAACAACCCATCCTTACTTTTTACATATATAATCACAATATTTAGCCATTCTTTTGCACAAAGCACTAGAGCAAGTAAACTAAATCTAACCCTTTATTTGTTATGGAAGAGTACATTTCCCAAATTAAAGTCATGCTCGTGGAGTATGCTCCCAAATTCATTTTGGCAATTATCATCCTTCTTGTAGGATTAAAAATTATTGGTGCTGTAACCAATTTTGCTCGCAAAACTATGAGTAAACGTAATGTTGACTCCACGCTTGCTCCGTTTCTAACAAGCCTGATTGGTTGGGTTCTGAAGGCAATGTTGCTAATAAGCGTAGCAGAAAGAATTGGCATTGAAACAACTTCTTTCATTGCTGTTTTGGGAGCTGCAAGTTTGGCAATTGGTTTTGCTTTGCAAGGCACTCTTGCCAACTTCGCTTCAGGAGTTTTAATCCTCATATTCCGACCATATAAAATAGGAGACTTGGTAGAAGTATCTGATACTTTGGGAGTTGTAGAAGAAATACAGATTTTTACTACAATTTTGGCAAGTCTAGAAAATAAAAAAGTGATTATAGGAAATAGTGCCATTACTTCTGGAAAAATCACTAACTATACCGCCAATGGTAGTATTCGTGTCGATTTAACAATCGGTATTTCTTACGGTGCAGACATCAAGAAAGCAAAAAATGTTTTGTTGGAGATTATGAATAAGCACGATAAAATCTTAAAAGATCCTGCCCCATTCGTAGGCGTAGCAGAACTGGCAGATTCGTCTGTAAACTTAGCGGTGCGCCCTTATTGCGACCCAGCTCATTATTGGGATGTTTATTTTGATATTTACGAGCAAGGAAAAATTGCCCTAGATGATAATAATATTGAAATTCCATTCCCACAAATGGATGTGCACATGGATAAGTTAGGAGCTTAAACAAAAGGTTTAGCCTTTCAATAGTGTAACTAAAATGCCACTAATTATTAAATGATTAGTGGCATTTTTCTGTAATACTCACTCGCATTATCCCGTTTCTTTTTTTTTGTTGGATTTCGTAGTTTGTTCATTGATGAGAAGAAAGCAGTCTTCCCGAAACTCGTCATCAAATCCTGAGTATCAACCTAGCCAATTGCATGCCGCCAATTTTGGGGAGTTACTTTCCAATTTGAACGCTTTTCACTCCAAATCCAACCCTACTAAACTCTAAACTCAATTTCAGTTTCCTTTCCCCAAAATTGAATGCGGACGGCTGGTTGCGAACGGCTAGTTTATCAGTTACAATCTATAATCAGAAATAAAAAAATTGAGTAAACAGTTTTTTTTTATTTCTACCCAAGTAAAACTGATTTGGGATTCTGTCTGTAGCCAATAGTGGTTTGATTGAGATTCATGGGGAAAGGGAATTAAAAATAATGAATTAAGAATGAACTTCTTGAAAACGAAATTCAATTGCAATCATCTTCAGATGGTTGGTGACAAGCGAAAAATTAATCTATTTCGATGCGATTTACGAAAATAAAAGAAGAACCAAAACACATTTACCAATTTCCAAGTCTACCCATTCTTCTTTTTAAATTCTTGATTCTACATTGTTTTAAACAACCGCCAATTTACCCACAAACAACCCTTCATTAAGCGCATTCAATGCCTGTTCTTTATATTCTTCCTTCACTACCATGGAAACGTTGAATTTACTTCCTCCCGATGAAATCATTCGGATTGGAATGTCTTTTAGAGCTTCGAAAACATGAACAGCAATTCCCTTATCTTCATCTGAAAAATGCCCAACAATGGCAATAATTGTCTGGTTACTTTCCACTTCTACCGTAGCGAAACCCCGTAGTTTTTTGAGAATGGTTTCCAAATAGTAAGTATGGTCAATGGTAACAGAAACCGCCACTTCGGAAGTCGTAATCATATCAATTGGTGTTTTGAACTCCTCAAACACTTGGAAAACTTCTCTCAAGAAACCATAAGCCATCAACATTCGGGAAGATTTTATTTTTATAACCGTAATCCCATCTTTGGCAGCAATGGCTTTAATTTTTGTACCCGTAATTTCGGAGTTGATGATTGTTCCCTTGGCACCAGGTTGCATCGTATTTAGCAATCGGACAGGTACATTTCTTTTCTGGGCTGGCAAAATACTAGACGGATGAAGAATTTTCGCTCCAAAATACGCCAATTCAGCCGCTTCATCGAAAGAAAGCTCATGAACTGGGAAAGTGTCTTTCACAACTCGTGGGTCGTTGTTGTGCATTCCATCAATATCTGTCCAAATCTGAATTTCATCGGCACGAATTGCCGCACCAATCAGCGAAGCAGAATAATCACTTCCGCCACGCCTCAAATTATCGACTTTACCAGACTCATTTCGGCAAATGTAGCCTTGCGTAATAAACAAATTACAATCTGGGAAAGAGGCCAATTGGGCTGTGAGTTTTTCCTCAATAAAATCGTGGTCAGGCTCGCCATCTTTGATGCGCATAAAGTCGAGTGCAGGCAATAAGTTAGCTTCCACTCCCATTTCCTCCATAAAGAAAGTAACCAAATGCGTGGACATCAATTCGCCTTGCGCCAAAATGATTTTCTCCATTCGGAAACTATGTTGCGGGCTCAAAATGGCTGATGTTCGAAGCTCATCAAATCTTAATTTGACATAATCCATTGCCTTTTGTTTGGCTTCGGAAGTCTCATAGAGTTCATCAATGAACGTTTCATATTTACCAAAAAGTGTGGAAATTAAGCTTTGTGCCAGTTCGCTTTGTTGTGCTTTATAGGCGAAAGCAATTTGCTCTAGCGCATTGGTTGTACCAGAAACCGCAGAAAGAACTACAATTTTGCGAGAGCTGTCATTCACCAACTCCACCACTTGTTTCATACGAGATGCAGAACCTACGGAGGTTCCGCCAAATTTCATTATTTTCATTCTAAATAGTAGTAAGTATTGAGTAGTAAGTAATGAGACAAAAGCTGTTTTTCAGTTTGGATTCCACTTATTTACTACTTTTCTATTAGTTTTTAATTTTAAAATTAGAGGTTCAACTAGGATTTTAGGAAAAAACACTTGGCAGTGTTCGTAGAACCTGCCAATGTGCGGATTTAAACACATTCAAAGACTAGTGGGAGCTACGCACGCCACCGGTTTCTCATTTTTGTAGCAGTATTCCTACTTATTTCGATCTAGCCATCTTACAACAAATCATCAATATTATTACCTGTAAGATGATTTACATGCTTGGTAATTTTGTCTATTTCCCAATCCCACCACTTCAATTTCACTAGCTTCTCGATAGTTTGGGCATCAAATCTCTTTTTTATTTGCTTGGCAGGGTTTCCTCCAACAATTGCATAAGGTTCCACATCCCGAGTAACCGTAGAATTTGTTGCAATAATTGCCCCATCGCCAATGGTTATTCCTGCCATAATTGTGGCATTGTGCCCAATCCAAACATCATTTCCAACAATAAGGTTTCCTTTGTTCGGATAGTTTTTACCTTCCATCGCATTTCCCCAGCCATTCTGGAAAATAGCAAAAGGATAAGCCGAAATTGACTCTGTCAGATGATTTGCGCCATTCATAATGAATTTTGCACCAGAAGCAATCATGCAGAATTTCCCAATAATCAATTGGTCGCCCGTAAAGTCGAAATGATATTTCACATTCTTCTCAAAGTTTTCCACATTCTCAAAATCATCGTAATACGTGTAATCGCCTATGATGATATTCGGATTTTTGACAACATTTTTCAGGAAACAAAGCTTGTCGTAACCTTCGAGTGGAAACCTGCTATCTTTATCGGGACCTGCCATACTATTGATTAACTGATGTTACACAAACTGTTTTTTTTGTTGGATTTCGTAAATTGTTCATTGATGAGAAGAAATCAGCCTTCCCGAAACTCGCCAATAAATCCTGAGAGTTAAGCCAGCCAATTGCATGCCGCCAATTTTGGGGAATTGCTTCCCAATTGGAAGTCTTTTTTCACTCAATCCAACCACACTAAACTCCAAACTCAATTTCGATTTAGTTTCCCCAGAATTGAATGCGGAAGACTAGTTGTGATGTTAACTAAAAGCCCAAAGTAAAATCAAGTTTGAGTAATACAATTAAAATAGTGTGTGTCACGATTTTAATTGTAGAAAAAAATAGGTTCTATCGTGAATTTGGGTATTGAGTGCAATTCATGATTTTGAAGTTTAAGTTATTAGGTTCAAGTGTGGGTGCTTGAACCAGTTTTATTGCTTGTTTTTCGAGTTTTAACAAACTCGAAAAACAAGCAATTTTTTCAAATCTTAGTTTTGTTATACCTTTTAACCAAATTCACGATAGAGCCAAAAAATATTTACGATTTTATGTCATTCTTCGCAAGTCGGGCAGGGTCGCCTAACGATGATGCCAATAATTTAGTCCTTATTTTGTTTTTCATTTCACAAAATACTGAATGCCAATATGTAACAACTCTACCAATAAAAACTGCCATACTACTATACAAAAACAAAATTGTGCCTGTCAGAACCTCAGTTCTGACAGCTCTCGGATTCTCAAATCCGAAGAAAATGAAAAATGTATAGTAGTATGGAAAACTGCGTAACATAACTGATTAAGCCTTCTCCAAAATATTTTTCAAAATGGAATCAAACATTACCTTTCCATCTGAATTGCCCAGCATTTTATCTGCCGCACGTTCAGGGTGTGGCATCATTCCGAAAACGTTCCTGTTTTTATTACAAACTCCTGCAATATTCAGCAAAGAACCGTTCGGGTTAGATTCTTCAGATTCGTTGCCTTCAGCATCTGCATATTTGAAGAGGATTTGGTCGTTCTCCTGCAATTCTTTGATCGTATCTTCATGCGCAAAATAGCGTCCATCTCCGTGCGCAATCGGAATTTTGTAAGCTTTGGAAGCATCCAATCCATTCGTAAGAATGGTGTTAGAAGTGGTTGTTTTCAAGAAAACATTTTTGCAGATATATTTTTGGCTATTGTTTTTGAGCAATGCGCCAGGCAATAAGCCAGCTTCTGTCAGAATTTGGAAACCGTTGCAAATCCCCATTAAATAACCTCCATCATTGGCAAATGTTACCAATTCAGCCATAATTGGAGAGAATCGGGCAATCGCACCAGAGCGTAAATAATCGCCATAGGAAAATCCACCAGGCAAGAAAATAAAATCGCACCCTTGTAAATCGGTATCTTTATGCCAAAGCTTCACAGCTTTTTGCTTCATTACTTTCTCGACAACCCAAACCATGTCATCATCGCAATTGGAACCAGGGAAAACTACTACGCCAAATTTCATATCTGATTGATTTTTTTGTTTGATAGTGGAAGTTATGGAACGCTAAATAAATAAATTATCATTTTCTCTTGCTTCTTTTTGGTCTATCCTTCGTTAAAAACCTCGCCATAGCGATGCTATGACTATGATTTTTGTCTTGGCTAGCCTCAAAAATAAACTGCGATAAAAAACAATTTATTTATTCATCATTCCCATGCAAATATATAGTAGTATTTTGGTTCAATGAAGAATTAAAAATTAAAAAAGAGGATTGTTATTGAATAGCTTTCTAAGCAGATTCAGGCTAAATAATTTGCCAATAATATTGAGATAAAGGATGATACTTTGAAAAGTGTAACACACCCAAATCCAAAATAGGCAAATTATCCCTTTTGTTCAGTTGGAAATGGAATATGAAAGTCAATTCGATGATTTCGAGCTGTTTTGGTATTCGCAGGAAATGATTGGATTGCGAGAGAATGGATTATTGAGGTTCTAGGGAAAGAATCATGAATTTTCTTCTTGCTCCAGCTTCTCTTTCAATTTTTTAGCTTTTTCATAGTATTGATTGGCAAATTTGGAGTTTTTTTCTTCTTCGTAGCTTTTAGCTATTTTTTCATAAAGCTGGATAGATAAACTTTCAGTATGAGGATTGTACTTTATTGTCTCGAATAATAATTTTCTAGCAGTTTTGTACTCTCTGTTATCTAGATAATATTCTGCCAGCTTTATTGAAGAACCTCTCATATAATTACTGTTTCCATATTTCTTAGATAGGTTATATGATTGCCTTAAAAATTTGAGAACATTTTGTCCATCACCTTTCTCTTGGAGAATCATTGCCTTCCAAAACAGAATTTCAGCATGATATTTTTCTTTAGATGTCGCAAGTGACTCTTCTATGTATTTTTCTGCCTCTTTGTACTTTTTTTGCATGCATAAAACACAAATAAGTTTAGATAGTATATCATCTTGATTCTTTTTATTGAGTTGTCTGCGTAAAGACAAGATTTTTTCGTAATCAAGTTGAGCTTCCAAGAGCCTTTTATTCATGTATTTATTATGAGCTACTACTACAAGAATAGAATGTTCTATTTCTAATCGATGTTTTGTATCTACAGACTGCTTATCGAAATGTTTGTATCTTTTCTCAATGCTTTTTGCTATTTCATCTATCTCTTTTTTTGTCGGAATTTGATTCATATGAAGCACCTTTGCTACTTCTACTATTATCTGTTCGTCATAGACACTTACCTTCTCCTCCGATTCAAAATGAAAATGATAGCTAATCCAACTCCATAAATCGGGAGCTTCTTGGCGGAGTGTGGCGATTTGGTATTTATCGAGCCACCAAACCATAACAATGGGCAAATCTCTAAAAAGCAGTTCTCGCTCCATATTGATTTGTGGCAAAAGCGAAGAGGGTTTCAGTTTATCGCCATCTGCCAAATGAAAATGGCTTCCCAATCCGAAAATATGTACCATTTCCGAAATATGCTCGCTTGGTTTGGTTGAAGGGAGTTTTTTGGTAAGCCATTGTTCCAAAGAAACCATCTCTTCATTCTCTATATGAAAAGTAGTCTGATGGTATTCGATAAATTTTGTTTGAAATTCCTCATAAACCTCTTCACTCTTCGCAGAAGTATCTGCTGAAACGAGAATTAGCGTAGGTTCAGTTCGTTCAGTAAGCACGAACTCCAACTGCTCGAAGTGTTTGTTATTTTTCTCACTTTCAAAAAAAAGTGATTTTTGGCGAGTTATTTCCAAATAGGATTGTAATAATGGATTGATTCTGATTTCCCCATTGTATTTCAACAATACCAACGAATACAGTAGTTTGGATGTTTCAGAATCTGCCACATTGAACTCTCCAGTCGCTATCAGTTGGTGTTGCTCGGTAGTCAAGGTTTCATACATTTCCCTACCGAGTTCATGAACTACTTTATAGGCATCTTCTAAAGCAATTTGGCAATTTGTTCGCCCAAAGTTTCCCGAATACTTCGGTTCACGTTCAGCAATAATTGCCGAATGCTTCCGCCAGACATTTTTACCAAATAATCGAGCGAGCCAGTTTGTATGCCTGATTCAGCATCTGTTTTGATTTCAAAAAAGGTTGGCTCATCAATTCGCTTTGTAATAATTTCCTTCATTTTCTCCACCGCCAACTCCGACTTATCTATTTTGAGCATAGGCAAAAGCTCTTTGGAGTAGAAACCGAGCCCATGCCTGTCTTCCACAGCAAAGAAAGTTGAAATAGGAACGGAGAAAATGATATTACATTCTATTGCGGAAATGAACGAGTATTCATCAATGAAAAGCTGTTTGTAAACCTCATTTCGTATTTTTTCGGAACCATCGAACACGAAAAGAATATCTTGTGCTTTTCCTGCTTTCACAAGCGAGTCTCGCACTTCTTGGAAAATAGCATTTAGCTTTTTTACAATTCCCAAAGTGTCTTTCTTCACACTTTCCCGAACTACTTTAGACGTTTTGGATTGAGCTGAGAACAGATTTTTGTACTTCGCATTGAAAGAATTGAATCCTCCGCCTATTTCTCCTTCAACAGCATGGCTTTCCGCCTCTGTCAACTCTCTTCTCACTTCCTCATCGCTCAACCATTCCTTTTCCAATGCCTTCAGCGATTTGGAATGATATTCAATCTTTTCTTCTTCTAATTTATTGAGCAATTGCGTCAAAAAAAGCACAAATAAATCATCTGACTGAAAAGTGCTGACCAAAGTTTCTTTCTCCAACTCAATCAGAATGGTAAAATATCGGTCATCATGATTCAAATCTTTCGCCAACCTTCTTAATTCTACCGTTTTTCCAGAACCTTTATGCCCTGAAAACAAGGTTTTGATAGGCGATTCCACCAGACTTTGCAGTTTGTCATTTTCAATATTCAAACTGTACTTGATTTTCTTTCTGTAGTAAGCGTTCCTAACATCATCCAAATCTACATAAAGAGCAGGATGCTCGGCAATCTCAAAATTCAATTCAGTAACAGTTCTAGATTTGAATTTATCAGAAACAGGAAAATTATATTTTGGAGTAGGCATAAAGTCAGCTTGATGTGTTTTCTAAAGTCAAATATAAGGTTTTCTATAATGAGTTGATTGTCTCTTGACCCAAATTTCATTTAACACCAAGCCTTTCCCAGAAAATTACGCCTTCTTCAAAAACTGTGTTTTCAGAACAATCGTGCTTTTTCCTACTCTGCATTCAATGTTTTCTGCATCATCTTCATCTGTCCGAATGTTTTTGATGACTGTGCCACGCTTCAGGTTGATATTCGAGCCTTTCACTTTCAAATCTTTGATGACCAAAACCGAATCGCCATCTTCTAAAGGATTGCCGTTGCTGTCTTTAACTTCCATATTATTTGTTTTTTAACTTTTACAATTTCCCGCAAGCTACGGAATTCCCAAAACTTTCTACATGGTTCTCTCTCCAACAAAATCCTATAAAAAAATCGACAACTACTCTGTAAACCAATTACTGAAGTAATAAAATAATCAATTAACGTAATAATTTAACATCATTAAAACTAAAAATCTATTTTTTTTGATGTGGTACCCCTGACTAAAGACTAAATATCTTCGGACTATATGAGAAATGCAGTTATTTTTGCAATCTCAATTCAGAAAGCTCCCAATCTAACCCTATCCCGAAACCCGAATGTTTTTCGCCATTGTATCCGCATTGATTCTATCATTCGCAGTCTATCTTTTCATAGGTTTCAAATTAGGGAAATCTACGAAAGGAGTTGGAGATATGTTGCCAATTTCTGGCGGAAAGCAAGCTTCTGTACGAAATTCTTCAGAATTCTCAGCAAGTACAGTAGCAACCACCATCTCCTTAGCAACTGTGGTAGTGGCTTTTTATGAACTCGTCCCCTATTTTGGAGTTTGGCTTTTTTGGTGTGTGCTCACCACTTCAGCAGGAATTTTTGTGGTCAGGCTAATTGCCCCAAAAATTTGGGAACGGCTATCTCATTACAAAACAAAGCCTTCTTTGCACGAGTTTTTGGGGTTGGAGTATGAATCCGATTCCTTGGCATTGGTTGGGGCAGTCTGTACAAGTCTCGGATTTCTAGGCGCTTTTGCCGTGGAGTTGACCGTAG
>JBLIFI010000101.1:0-11835 GCA_047633715.1 Flammeovirgaceae bacterium | reverse complement strand
TGTTTGCGTTATTTTAATAACTGTGTTGTTGTAAAATCAAATGTATGTTTATTGTGTGATTCAGCTTCTCCACTGCAATCACATTTTGTAAATTCTAAATCACTTTCCAATCTACTGACTCCAACCAAAAAAGTAGCAAGATTTAGAAATATTAAACCTTGCTACTTGATACTCTCTACTCAATACTTTTTTACATCTGCCTTAAAATAGTCGGATCTTGAATATTCTTGTCCTTCGCTAAAAGCAATATTTTCGACATGATTTCCGCAGTTTTTGGGTCTTCGTCTAGGAACGGCAATAACATTCTGCCTCTGTGTTGTGAGTGAACTGGTAGAATAGAGAGGTAAATTCCAGGTATTTTGTGCGTGACTCCACTTCCTAAATGCACGGAGTATTCGCCTAATTCGCCTTTGATTTTGGCGTGCCTTTCGGTGAGAGTTACGTTTTTGAGTTTGAATAAACGAGCTGTTTCCTCCACAATTACCGAGCGGAGTTCCAAGGTAGATTGGCTGGCTTCTGGGTCGGTTTCGCCCACATGCGCCAGGCTGACCACCAAATCTAAATCTCGCATGGCTTCCGAGAAAACTCGTGCGTCTAGTTTTTCAAATGGAATAGGTTTGTACGTTTTCTTGTCGAAAAACTGAACAGTTTCCAAAGTGGGAGCTTCCACATCGGCTGCCGAGAACCAATCTGCCATGGCGAACATTTGCACCATAATTCCCTGCTGATGGAAAACCTTCTGCAAGCCTTCCTCATAATTTACAGTCCAACCTTGCCCTTTCAGCAAAGCCACGGTTTTGTTTGGTTGGACTTGGTGTCCCGCATATCTTCTTGAAATGGTTTTCTCGTGGAGCTCGTCAGCGGTTGGCGTGTAGAGTTCTCGGAAAATTTGCTTGAAAGGCTGTTTGAGTTTGTGGTCGAAACAGTATTTCTGATAATCTGACCATTTTGCGCTTGTGTGCAAATCTGTACAATGTGAAATCCGAACAGCTTCGCCCAACTCATTTTCAGTTCTATCCAAAGCCAAGAGTTTTCCATTGGCTAGGAAACCAAATTTCTCATCGGAAATCAGCACTAATTTGTGTAATAATGGCGAAACCACAGGATGCGTAATCAAGGTTTTTACTTCAGAACGGAGGAATTCGTCTCCGTTAATCATTGCCATTTCCAAACTTTTTCGAGTTCTGCGATATTGCTCATGAAGTGTTTTGCTAGCTTCTTTCATTTCCACAACCGCCTTATCTTTCCGCAATTTGGCAGGAATGGATTGGAGTTTTTTATCGTCTTTTTTTGTTTGGATTGATGACTGCCCGAACTCGTCAATCTCCAACCAGATTTCTACATTATCGAAAGTGAGTGTCGGATTATCTTTCAGAATTTGCTTCGCTTCTTCGGTTTCCATTGCCCATTGCAAACGAATTGGGTCGGGGAAACCTGCCGTTCTTGCCAAGTTTTCTAAAGCAATTCTCACGGCAATTCCTTCGCTAGTTTGCCTTTGTGAGCCAAATTGCTTGCTCTCTTTCTTGAATTGCTGAATGAATTGATAGCGTTTCAGTAAATCTTTGTCGTGGTTGGCTTTGCTCAAAGGCACGAGTCCGTAAACCCGCAAATAATTTTGATTTCGCTTGTCTTTTACTCGCTTGGTGATTTCCGTGATTTTTTTGATTTTCAGAATCACATCGGAATACAACAAGGCTCTTGTGTGTCCATTTCCATCAGAAATATATTTGGCAGACTTGTAGAGCGTTTCCCATTTGGTTTTCCCCAAGGCTTTGTAATTTTCCTTGAACCATTCTGCATCAACTGCACCTTGCTGAAAATCAGAAGCTTCCACGCTAGAATATTTAGCAAATTCTGATTCAGTTTGGGAATTATGTGTCCCATTTGTGTGCGCATGTAACCACCAAATTGCCGATTTCATTTCGTTCCAACCCAAATGAGTTGACACAAAATCTATCCATTGTGGTGAATACATGGCAACTTCTACCAAGCGCTCTTCGCTTATTTTGGTAGATTTTACAGTTTCGCTAAAATCTTTCTGCGTTTCTGTCTCCAACGGAAAACAGTTTTTGAGGAGTTGGCTGAGTTGCTCTTTTTTGCTGTTGTTTGAGTAATAACTGTAACCACGATGGAGTTTGTCTTTGCCCAAACCTTGGAGAATCTGAATCAAATAATCGATTCCCTCAATCCGCCCAATTGAATTTACGAGTTTGCTGACCAAGGTTTCCGAGTCGCCTCTTTTGAGTTCGATGGAGAGCAAACGAGGAACAGCTTCTGCGCTTAATTCTTTCAGAATAGGAAATTCCTTGGCAATGTCATATTGATTTTTCCGAACAGGATGTGTCAATTCCCGAATTTGTTCTGGACTCATAATTCTCCAGAAAAGCTCGTCTCGCCCAATCAAACCGAGACTGAATGCTCGGGCATAATTATAGAGCGATGAAGTTCCCAATTCTTGATGTCCGATTTCTTTGGAGAAGGCTTTATGATAGAAATTATCCAATTCCCAAAACCTGCGAAAAGTCGCATCATCCTTTTTGTTTACAGAATATCCATATTGCGTGTAAATATCGTTGATGGTCACTAAATCTCGCCAAGTGCTAATTTCCATTCTGCCATATTGCTCTTTTCGCTTGAACTTATACAATTCATCTTTCGAAACAGCTTGGAAGATTCTACTAACTAAACCTTGCAAAAAATCGCCTTTTTTCTCATAAGCAAAAGCATCGGAAAGCTTTTCTAGGATTTCTAGCAATGGATTTTGCCAATCATATCTGCCAATTTTGGGCATTTCAGGCTTAAAAGTGAACTTCTGGATTTCATGAATGGTCTTTTTCCAAGTGGAATCTGAACCATCGTTTATGATGTTTCCATTGCTCAGCATAATCAGAAACAAATCGGAGTTGGTCAATCCAGACTTTTCAAACCATTTTTGCCATACATTGTGGAGTGGCAAATTCTGGAAATGTTCCATCGGAGTTTTTTCTCCATCTTTCTGCGTCCATCGTTTGATTTCGATGAATTCATTGCCCAAAAGTATGGTTTGATTTCCTCCATCCCAAGTTTCGTAAGTGTATTCGTAGTCTTTTACCAACTCGAAAGCTTTCGCCAACTCTGCCAAATCCTTATTGATTGTGGCAATTGGTTTACTCAATCCGAATGAGTTCTGTTTAGTTTTCTGCTCGTATTCTGTATTGGTAATTTTAGGCGCAACGGTTGGAGTTGCCGAGGTTTTGTACGGGTCGTATAATCCAAACCCATTTTCCCAAGTGTATTCCAAAGTAGAGTTTTCGTTTGGAAGCAGATTCTCCAAAATGATTTCCTCTTTTTTGGAGATTTTATCTCGCTCGGCAAATCTCTGTGCTTGTCCGCTGACAAATTCCTCGTTTCCTTTTTTCAGGTTGACCAATAAATCCAATCCAGCCAAACGTTGGTCTTGCGATTTGGAAAGCAACAATCTTTCTGCGCTATCCTGAACCTGGTGTGGTTTCTTTTGGAGAATGATGTTGATAATACTTTTTCGAGTATTCGCTGATTTGCTTTTCAGCATGTCTTCAAAAACAATCATTTCCCCATCTTCAATTTCTGTATTTTCCAAGGCGTTCAAAGCTGAACTTCTGACAGTTTCGCTTCGATCTTTCAAAGTAGCGAAGGCAAAATCTCGTTGGAATTGACTGAGTTTGGGCAAGTCTGTTTTTTGCTTATTATTTCGGTAGCTGTAAGAATAATAATCGCTTAGAACCTGACGAGAAATGCTTTCTCGCTGAATAATTGGCATATTCTGAAAATGAGGAAGGATGCGTTTCAATTCCGATTCCTTTTTCAAATCCAATAAGCCAATCATGAAATTATAAGCATCTGTTTGGCTGTAACTGTGGTTGAGCCAAGAGAAAACCTTGCCTTCCACTACTTTGGCAGTTTTAGGAAGTTCTGCTAATTTCTGCTCCATTAACTCAAATAGGACAACTTTTTCTTCTTTGGGAACATATTGGAGAAACGCAGGAATATTCAATAAACCAATAGCTTGTGTGTAAACAATTGGAGCTTCATGTTTCACATACTCCAAACCCAATGGCAAGCAAATTGTGGAAAGTGCGGTTTGCCGAGTAAAGTATAAAGCCAACAATATTTTTTCTTGTGTATTGTTTTTGGCTAATTTCTGGAGCAAAGGCAAGCACTTTTCTGCATCCAACACGCCTTGCGACCAAAGTGCCATATACACTTCTGAGTTGTCTTTGCTGGAGATAGCAGATTCAATTTTCTCTGGATTGTTCAGGAAATTTTGTGCAAAACCCAAGAACTTACTAATTGTATTCTCTCGCTGACCTTCCCAACCCAAACCTGCCCAAACATCGAGCGCACGAACCACGGAAGAGAATCGGGAAAGCTTATGTTCCACAATCAGATTGAGCAAATATTTCATTGCGCCAATGGAAGTCTCATCCAATTGTTCTACAATTACTTGGCGTAAACCTTCTTGCCTTTGTGCAGAAAGCAACAATTTCCCAACGGCTTCCCAAGCACTTTCATCATGACTCAAAAGCATTCCTTTCACAATCTCGCCACTTACTTTTGCAGTTTCATGACGGTTGTAAACAATGTCCAACAACAGGTTTTTGATTTTCTCGTCTCCATTATCAATGGCGCTCGCCATCAGATTTGAAAGTTGTGGCGAGTAAATTTTATTGCTGTAAATGATGTACTCCTCCAAGCTCAAATCGTAGGAAAGTCTATCGAGCAATTCGATAATGAAATTGACTTGCCTTAAAAAAGTGACTTTCATGAGATTTGGCGCACGGAATGAACGTCTTGCATAACCAGTTTGATACATCAAGTTAGGCAACTCCAACCAAGCACTTTTTACAAGTGGAGCGAGTTCCTTTCCGAAGAAATACTCTAACAACTCAAAGCGTTTCCCATCCCAAAAACTCGTTGGTTCGCTCACTTTTTCCAATTCCAAAAAACGAGTATCGCCTTGCACAATTTGTTGCGCATGAATATTTCCATAGTAATAATAGGAACCATTCTGCTTGGGTTGCTCTGCGAAACCATTTAGGAAAAGCAAACCCAAATGGGCGTTTCCCTTAGAAATCTTCTTGGATTTGAATGGATTGATGCTTTCACTAATCTTTTTCAGTTCTTTACAAAGAGTTTTTTGCTTTTCGTTAATGCGCTTTGAGTTGAGGTATTCTTGAATTTCCATTACTATTTGAAGTTTGTTGTGTTGTTTTCGGTAAAGTAAATTGAGTAGAGCGTAAGGGATTTGTGGAGTTGGGGAATTCAATCAGAATGATTCAAAAGAAATATCAGAATCATAAGATACTCCAATAAAGTAAATGGTTGATTTACGATATAGGAAAAATTCGATATGATTTATGTCTGTACCATCATTCTCAAAGACTTGGCTTCCATCTTTAGATAGTTTTGATTCTATTACCATCATCTTCTGGATTTCCTTTTCTGATACTATTTTTTGCTTTCGGATTTCAGAAAATTCTAAATCGGCATCTATAACTGTTTCAGTTGTTTCAATACAATATTTCTCACCAATCAAAAAAACCTTGAATGTATCAGTTTCTGAATGAAAGTATCCATAACTGCCATTTATTATGATTAAAGTATCTTTTTCAGCAAGGTTTTTCAACACATCTTTTTCCTCTAAATCTATTACATCTTCGAAAAAAGATTTAGGAACGTATTGACTGAAAACCAGAAAGGGAAATAGGAGGAGGATTGTGAGGATTGTTTTCATAGCTTAGAGTCTTCAGTTATATTGAGCCATGCTTGAAGATTTGGATATATAATATTTCTCAAATAACCTTTTCTGTACTTCGCTATTTTTCCAATATTCCCTTTTTTATCGTAGTAAATTATTTTACCCATTGGAAGCCCATCTTTAAACTTTCCTTCTAACCTTTTCTCCCCAGTACTATAATATTCTACGATTTCCCCTTGGCATAATTCTTCGCAACAATGCCATTTTGCTTTTTTTGCATAAAGTTCACTTTCGAACCGATTTGCATATCCTGTATGGAGTTCACTTTCGAACCAAACTGTAGACTTGGGTAAGGTTAGCGTGTCTAAATATTCTGTACCAAGTTCTAGCATTTTAGTGAAATTATAAAAAGCCTTATAATTGCCCGCTTGTCTATATTCATACGCTGTAAGCATATATAATCCACCTTTATCAAATCTTAATATTGTATCTGTTGCCCAGAAAAAGCTATCTTCTAGCAATCTCAAATTATACTTCAATGTGAGAACTGTATCTCGGCAACTATCGTAGAATCGGAAATTGACTAATGATTGAGAACGGGATATAAAGTTAGATAAGCAAAGTATTAATGTGATTGAGAATATGCGCATGAAGGAATTGGTTGGTTTTAAATTGGATTTATCGTTCTATGGTAGAGACATGGCATGCCATGTCTTTTTGTTTTCATTTTGACGTAGCACTTACGTACTACGCTAAAGATTTGTCGTCCCGTTGGGACTTTTTCCTCGGAGCCGATAGCACTGGCTACCAGTCGCATCGGATTTGAGAATCCGAAGAATGTCAGAACTGAGGTTCTGACAAGCACGGCAATAAGCACTCCTTTCTTCCTTGATACTCACTACTCACTACTTGATACTCAAAAATAACTTCCTGCTAAAAAAGTCAGCCTAATAATAGCAACGTGGCTGGATTCTGTGAGTTGGATTTCTTGTTCAAGATTTTCAATTTGTTCATCATCTAAGAAGAAGGCTATCAAACCATCTTCAAAAGCTTGGAGTACATTTTTGATGGCTTTTTGGGTGTCTGCTTTCTGGTTATTGTAAGATTCGTTGAAACCGATTTTGCCAGATTCTATTCTTGTGGCAATTTGCTTTTCGGAGAGGAAGGAAATGAGCGATTTATCTTCTTTCCGCTTGTTGTAGGCTTCTACCTGCTGGGCAACCAATAGTTTTAGGAATTCCCGAAGTGTAGATGAATTGCCGTGGACAGGTAAATCCAACCGAGTTTTATCTAAGAATGGACGCTTTTTGCCTAGTGCTTTAACTGAGAAATTGATTTTCATGTTTCTGAAACTTGTGTAAACAAATCTAAATAAATGTTTTGAAATAATATTTTGTATGCTTGAAAACAAAGCAATCCACCAACTCCATAAATGAGTTACGGAGTTGGTGTTCTTAGATTCGGAATTTTCAAATCAAATCCTCAAAGTAATAGATAGCACAGTAATTAGGTTATTATTAGGACTTTTAGAATATGTGGTTTCAATCTATTAACACCTTTGATATAAAAAGAGGCACTTTGTTCCCAATTAAGTATTTGTTTTACAATTAATGAACTCTATAAAACCTACGATAAACATCTCTCTGATAATTTACTTCTGCTTGTGCGCCTTGCTTCCTGCAAAAGCACAAGAAGAGGTTGTTTCTGATGCCAAAGCAGATTTTATAATTGATATTGGTAGAAAAATCATGCTTCCGACCAATGGAGAAGCAAGTTCTTATAGAATTGGAGTTTATGGGCATGAAAAGGAAGTGAAGAAACTATATGAAAGTCTAGAAAATAGAAAAGAAAATACGGAAATTCATGGAAAGAAATTAGAGGTATTTCTCTTCAAAAGAATGGCGCAAATTGAGCAGGTAGATTTGCTTTATGTGTCTGGAAATAGCAAAATCAGAATCAGTAGTATCAATAAAAAACTGAATGAATCTCCGTACTTCATTGTGACTGAAAATTTCCCATTCGGCACTTCAGCGTTCAATTTCAAAATAGGGAAAGACCATCAGATTTCGTATGAATTCCTCCAAAAGAATTATCAAAAGAGCGGATTGGGAACGGGAGTTGAAACTGGAAATAAAGGAAGCTACAAGCATCAATCAACGGAAATTCCTAGTGCTTGCTTTCCTAATTCTGGTGTTGGCAGGTGCATTGATATTCGTTTCCCAAAAGCTATATGCTGAACGCAGAAAAGTTTTTTTGGAGTTGGAAAGTAAGAATAATAGTATTATTTCCAGTATTAATTATGCTAAAAGAATCCAAAATTCTACGCTACCAGCCAGGAATTTGTTCAGCTTGTTTTTACCTGAATCATTCATCTTCTGCAAACCGAAAGACATTGTTTCAGGAGATTTCTATTGGTT
This sequence comes from Flammeovirgaceae bacterium, assembly GCA_047633715.1. Lineage (GTDB taxonomy): Bacteria > Bacteroidota > Bacteroidia > Cytophagales > Flammeovirgaceae > JBLIFI01. The sequence continues at coordinate 3,702 of JBLIFI010000101.1, read as the reverse complement.
GGAAGCAGGTGGTGAGAAAGTGTTTTTTGCGGTGGCAGATTGCACAGGACACGGAGTTCCTGGCGCAATGATGAGCGTAATGTGTAGCAATTTGCTCACAAAAGCAGTCATGGAAATGAACTTGCAAGAACCTAATGAGATTTTGGATAAAGCGGTTGAATTACTGGAAGATACATTTGTGAAAAGTAGTGAAGATGTGAAAGACGGAATGGATATCACACTTTGCAGTTATGATATCAGAAAGAAGGAATTGAAATATGCTGGTGCTTATGGCGCACTCAATCTTATCAACAAAAATGGTTTACAGGTAATTAAGGGAGATAGGCAACCTGTTGGAAGCCATCATTTCAGAAAACCATTTACCAATCATGTAATCCAAACTGAAGAAGGCGACTGTGTTTACCTTACTTCCGATGGTTTTGCTGATCAGTTTGGTGGGCCGAAAGAGAAAAAATTTATGGTCAAAGCATTCAGGCTCTTGCTTCTGGATATAAATAAAAAACCAATGCAAGAGCAGGCAAGTATTCTGAATGAGACTTTCGGAAATTGGAAAGGCGATTTACCTCAAATTGAGGATGTATGTGTAATGGGAGTGAGGTTTTGAGAAAAACCACAGAGTAATTGATTTGCATCAATCACTCTGTGAAAAGAGGAAGTTACCTACAATTAGAACTCATTTGTGGAGAAAAAACTGTTCCATAGACCTTAAAGCATTTCACAGCTCCAGCCCTAACATTTTGCGAGGAAATTATTTTATCGGAGGAAAGTGGGATAACTGCCTTGGCAACTACGTTTATATTGGTCGCTCCTGCGGGAATAGTGTATGCTTTTACCCAAGAGACTGCCACATTCCCTGATTTACGACTTTGGAGTCTGCCATTTAGCGTATAAGTGATTGTGAAATTGGCAACTTAAGCGGCTTCGTTTCTCAATGTAATGACTGTTCGTGGGGCAGGACAATCGGTATTTACTTTCTCCACAGAAAAAACTCTTGGCGAACTCCAAGCACCCCAAGCTCCATTTACTCGTGCTCTAACTTTCCAAGTCCAGCCAGAAGTGAGGTGGTCGGCAATATGACTTCTGCTTATTCCTGTATAACGATAGCTATTTGTACGAGAAGTGGTACTTATCATTGCTCAAGAAGAACTTCTGTTTTTAGCTTGGATTTCATAGGTATCTGCCCCTGAAACCTGCGACCAACTGAAATTCCAATTCATTGCATCAGTTTTTGTTGAGCAACTATTGTCTAGTTTGGCACCAGTTTGAGGAGAATATAAGGCTGGAGTTCCTACTCTTCCTCCATTGCCTACCGCCACTACAATCTGTGTTTACAGGCTCAACTGTAAATGCTCTTTCTTCACTCCAGCCTGTCCAAACTCCATTAACCTCTGCATTCACTCTCCAAGTCCAACCAGAAGTGAGATGGCTGGCAATGTAGCTTCCACTTCTTCCTGTGTAAGCATAACTATTTGTGGTAGCATATACATTAATGAGTGGATTTGTAGAATTCCTGTTTTTGGCATAAAACCAGTAGCGAGTTGCTCTAGGAACTTGATACCAGCTGAAATTCCATTTTGTTGGGTCAGAGGTATTGGTAGAACAACCGTTGTCTAGCTTGGCATTGATTGATGGGGAATATAACTTCGGAACTGAAGTGGTGGTGGTAGAATTATTGCTTCCTCCACAATCTGTATTTACTGCCTCAACTGTAAAAGCTCTTTCTTCACTCCAATCCGTCCAAACGCCATTTACTTCTGCTTTCACTCTCCAAGTCCAGCCAGAAGTGAGGTGGCTGGCAATGTAACTTCCGCTAGTTCCCGTGTAGCTATAATTGTTTTTTGGAGCATACATATTAATGAGCGCATTTGCGGAATTCTTATTCTTCACATAAAACCAGTAGCGAGTTGCGCCCGAAACCTGATACCAACTGAAATCCCATTTTGTTGGGTCAGATTTATTGGTAGAACAACCGTTGTCTAGCTTGGCATTGAGGAATGGCGAATAGAGTTTCGGAGCCGTTTTTTTTCTTCCCGTAGTTCCACCTGTGTTTGTTTTGCTTTTGTATAGTAAACCGATTGCATTCAGGTGTTGTCCGTATTTGGTGGAGATTCCAGCAAATTCAGACCCGATTGGTACTTGCAAATTGAACGTGCGGTTTCCTCGCTTCTCTCCATAAACAGGAGAGGATTTTTTATTGGTGTGGAATTGAATGGAATAAATGTAGTTTCCATATTGCCCACCATAACTTCCGCTGATTCTAAGGATTTTCTCTCCGCTAGAAAGCATGAATGATTTTGCACTTCCACCAGCTCCGCCTCTTCTAGGATGACTAGCGTTTTGGCTCATCATGGTGATGGCATCAATCCACCAACCTGACCTTACTCGAAAGCCTCGGAAATCTGAACGGGAATTATCTTTCTGATAAGATGTTCCTGAAAAGCCAACGGGAGCGATTTCCCTGACTTGTTGTGCTTGAACTTGCCATGCAAAAGCAAATAGCAAGAATATAATTAGTTTTTTCATCGGATAGGAGTTTAGATGCTAGTTGTAAACAGGTAATGCTAAAGCAATAATAAATCATAGCGCAAGCGTCCGCTTGTGCCGAAGTATCCATAAAGTAGCATTACCTTTTTCACACTACCGTTTAGATTATCACTATTTTTTGTGTTAATAAATCTACATAAACCTTTCCAAATATTACATTTAAAATAGATTAACTTTTCATTTACCAGCCTTTAAAAATTATTCACAAATGGAGTTTGCTTTGGTAGGATTAGCTCATCATTTTGAACCTGATTGCTATTTCGTGGCTTATTAGAAAGGGGAACCAGCTCAGCCAAGAAACAATTACATAAACTTCGGTGCCGTGTAAATCCAGAAAATGATTGGCAATGAAAAGGAAAATACGCAAATTCATAGCAGAAAGGCACAGCAAATAACTTTTCTGCATCCAGTTTTTATGTGGTTGGATTTTTCCGTTGCGAGCCGATTTGTAGGCTAGGAAAGTGAAAAGCCACCAAAGTAGGGAAAGAGAAACAAGAGCAAACTCTCCCCAAAAACCTATGCAGTTTTCGATTTTTTCGCTCCAACCGAAAAAAAATGAGCAAAGTGCCAATCAGCAAAAGGGAGAAGCACGGATATAATATGCGCATACAAACCGACTCTGAAAATCCCATTAAAAATCGCTTCTTTATCGGAAAGGTAACCTTTGGAGAAATCTGGATTGTAGTATTCTAATGACTTATGGAAAATGAGAATTACTAAAAACCATTTGGACTGCTTTTTTTAGACATTCATGAAAAGCCTATCGAAGAAAAGAATTGAATAACTCTTTTAAAAATTGGAAAGGAACAGAATCTCAGGTAGATGCTATTTGCGTGATGGGGATTCGGTTTTGAAAAAAAAGGTGGTTGTGTCATGCTAATGACAACCACCTTTTTTTCAAAATCTCTATTTACAATTCGAACTAAATTGTGGAGAGAAACCTGTTCCATATACCTTGTAGCACTTTCTACCTCATGCATTCACTCTTTGAGGGCTAACTCTTTTGTCTGCTGAGAGCGGAATTACTGCTTGGGAAGAGAGAGTTCCTGTCTTTGACTTGGATTTCGCATTAGCTTACTCCAAAAACTTCGTATCAGTTAAAATCCCATGCTATTAGATTGGAAGTATTGATTTTATTTACAATCTGTGTTGGTTGCT
>JBLIFI010000100.1:0-11865 GCA_047633715.1 Flammeovirgaceae bacterium | reverse complement strand
TTAGATGAACGGGATGGCAAACCCATATCGAGAGAGTTGAATTTTGAGTTTGAAACTGAAAATCTGATGGATATTGATGATTGGGAGAAAAGTGTTTTCAGTTAGATGAGAGGAGTTTTGGCTGTTTCGGTACTGATATTTTTCTTTGTTTTTGGCTTGCTTTTCTTTTCTATCAAGAGTTTAATTACCCAAAACAAAATTGCAGACCTCAAAACAGATTTTGTCAATAACATCACACACAAATTTAAAACGCCATTGGCAACATTATCACTCGCCACAAAAATGCTTCGGAAACAGGCAGAAAAGGAAATGTCTGCGCCTTCGCAAGAGACTGCGAACGTGATTGAAAGGCAAAGTAAGCGATTGCAAAACCTGACTGACCAAGTGCTGAAAAACACATTGCATTATCAGCAGATAAAACTCAAAAAAGAAAATGTGGCTGTTGGAGAATACCTAAGCACTCTATTGAACGACTTCTCCATATCCGCAAATAATACATTTATTGTCAGGCAATTGGAGACAGAAGGTAAAACAGTTTTATTGGATAAATTCTATTTTACAACTGCAATTCTGAATCTGTTGGAGAATGCAGTAAAATATAATGGGAGAGGAGTCGAGATCTTTGTAAGCGCAAATATTGAAGAGAATCTTACTGTTTCCATACAAGATAATGGTATAGGGATTTCAGAAAAGAATCAGGAGCATTTGTTTGAAAAATTTTTCCGAGTTGGAAACCAGAAAATCCATAATGTGAAAGGCTTGGGTTTGGGGCTTTATTACACAAGCCAAATTATAAAAGCACACGGAGGAGAAATTTCGGTAAGGAGTAAGGAAAATGAAGGTGCTATTTTTACGGTGAAAATTCCTATTGGATGAATTTAATTACTTTTAATGAAGAATTAAGCACGTTGTGCTATTTACTATTTCTGTATTTAACTTTAAATGAGATGGTTAAGAACTTGAAATAGGAATCTATTTAGGCTAGACTACTTACCTGAATACAATTACAATTGAATTTTGTGAATAGTTGATTTCCAAAATCGTAAACCGTACCTCTAAATTCGTACATCCTTCTATTATGACTAAACATGTTTTACTGGCAGAAGATGACCGAGATTTTAGGAATATTCTGAGTCAATATCTCCAAATGTTTGATTTTCACGTAACCTGTGCTGAAGATGGCGAGGCAGCATTGGCGTATTTCTCCGAAGGCAATTTCGATACTTGTATTCTCGATGTGATGATGCCCAAAATTGATGGGTTTACTTTGGCAGAAGAAATTATCAAACTCAATCCAGAAATTCCCTTTATTTTTCTGACCGCCAGAAAACAGAAGGAAGACAAAATAAAAGGACTCAAACTCGGAGCAGACGACTACATTTCCAAACCTTTCGAGGCAGACGAGTTGGTACTTCGGCTAAACAATATTCTCAAAAGAAAGCCAAGGTTTCAGTCTCCGCAAAACGAGAAAAACCTCACAATCGGAAAATACACTTTCGATTCCAAACGCTCCGAACTCCTTTTCGGGGAGGAAATCCAGCGATTGACCAAACGGGAAACCGAGCTGATTCAATACCTCTACAAAAATAGAAATTCACTAATCAAGAGAGAGGAATTGTTAAAAGCTGTGTGGGGAAATGACGATTTCTTCTCGGGCAGAAGTATGGATGTTTTCATCAGCCGATTACGGAAGTATTTCCAAAAAGATTTAGCAATTTCCATAGAGAGTGTTCGTGGGGTAGGGTTGGAGTTTCAAGTAAAAATAAGCTAGGTTAATGAATATATTAACTTAAAGCGATTCGGTTAATCATGGATTAAGATATTGAATATCAGTTGTTTTTGTTTTTTGTAACTCTACATTTGTTTCATCATTAAAAAAAAACGCTATGAAAAATTTACTAATTCTGTTCGGAATCTTGCTTGCTACTAGTACTTATGCCCAAACTACGAACACTACAGTTACCTCAGATAAATCTACCCACACGAGTACGCAGAATGGGAAAGTAGAATCCAGCTCAAGCATTACCAACTCAGAAGGAATCTACAAATTTGAGGGAAGCTACACGCTAAGCAAGCATAAAGATATCAGTAAATTCATATTCGATGCGCTCGGGAAACCTGACTCGAAAAGCAAGTCAAATAAATCTGAATGGCCAAGGCGTTCTAGTGGTAAAAAAACCTTTTATTGCAAACTTGAAAATGGCAAAATGGAACTGATTCTTTACACCAGTAAAATTGAGAAAGGGTTTTGCGAAAAAATCAATAAACTCGGAGATGAACTTCGTAAAGTGGTTTCCAGCCATGAACCACATAAACATTGAGTCCAATTATCCCCATCGCATCTATAATAATTACCCTGACGGAAATGGTGATACAATTGGTGTAAACTAGTCTTACGAATAATACTCTTTTGAAAAAGGAAGGCATCTTTTAAAGATTACCTTCCTTTTTTTATTTGTTATCAATATGCTTGAACTTTTCTATTAGATTTGAAACCTAAACGAATTTTACCTGTTCCATAGAAATGCGCCATAAAACATTAGAAGTAACCATCCGACTGAATACACTTGTTTGCCACGAACGGGGAACTGTCAAAAATTGGCGGAAAACAACTCCGTATATGTGGAATATTTTCTTCAAACTCTCTAATCCTTCGCTTACCGTAAACAACGAATTCAAGTTAGAAGGTGGTGCAAACTTTCATTTCAGCCAGGGGAGCCACGGTAACTTAGATTCTGGACATCTGGAAGCTGGAGATTCCACAGACATTCCCCAAGACATTGGCGTGTGGACTAATCCACTTAACTCTATAGACATTCCCTATTTCGATTACGAAACCCCAGGAATTATTGGCGTAGTTTCTGCCCTAATGGAACAGCGGAATGTGAGCCGAAAAGGTGCAGAAGCTGGTCATTTGGCATTGAATAAATATGTAGAACGTTCAATAAACAAATGTTTGACAGATTTTGATGTGAAAAAAGTAGATGTGAAAGACATTGAAAACTCACTCAAACAATATATTAAAGAAGAAATTGATAAATTGACAGAAGGAATTGAACAGCGAATTACTCCTGCTATCATTAAAGCTCAAAATATTGTTCAGAACGTATGGAGTTTGGTTGATAAAGATGAGCTGATTGGATTCAAAATTTGGTATTTTAACAGTGAGGATTTAGCAGAATCGGATATGAGAATTCCTCTGAAAGATATTATTCATTCTAGCTCGCACGGAAGTTGGGGCATTGAAGGGGAAATGGTTGGAAAGGAAATTCATAGTTAAGAACTCAGACCTGATTTTAGCGATTATCGGGAGTAAATATTTTTCGGCAGTATGGAACAAAATAATATTGTTACTGTCAAAAAAAGCACGAGCGGATATTTGCGCTATGTTTTTTTTGGCTTAGCATTACTTGTTTATAACTGTCATTTTTTCTAACCAAACTTGTTTCCATTGGAAAGTCAAGAATTTAATATCACAAACTCTGAGCAAGGCAAGCAGTTATTTGCTCGGCTTTGGGAAGTTGAAAACTCCAAAATGCTCATTTGCCTAGTTCATGGGCAAGGCGAGCATAGTGGGCGATATTTGAATGTAGCAAACTACTTTATTTCTCAATCATTCTCAGTCATGGCAATTGATTTGCAAGGACACGGAAAGTCTGATGGGAAAAGAGGGCATATTCTCAAATTGGATGAGTACTTAGGAAATGTAGGAGCTTTAATGAAAGAAGCTAATAACCGCTTTCCAAAACTTACGAAAGTGATTTATGGGCATAGCATGGGCGGGAATGTAGTGGCTAATTATATTCTAAAAAATCAAAATGCCAATCTGCAAGGTATTGTGCTGACAAGCCCATGGTTTAAACTCGCTTTTGAGCCACCAATATTTAAAGTAATGTTGGCAAAATTGGTTCGTAACATAATGCCGAGTTACACGGAAAAAAACTCCTTAGACGGACAGGGCTTATCGAGAGATGAGGCTGTGGGGAGAGCCTATGTATCAGATGAGTTGGTACATGGAGACATTTCTGCAAGTGCATTTTGGGCATTGAGTCAAGGAGGTGAAACGGTAATTGAAAATGCGCACTTATTCTCTAAACCCACTTTGGTTATGCACGGAATGGCAGATTCTATCACTTCTCATAAAGCAACTCAAGAGTTTGCCGAAAAAAATAAGCAGTTCATCCACTTCAAAGGTTGGGAAAACCATTTGCACGAATTGCACAATGAACTTGACTATGAAGAGAAGTTGCAATTCATTGCCGATTGGCTGAGAAAAGAGGTTATGGAAAAATAACTTAGTATTTTTTTGCTTGTCTATTGTACTCTTGAATATTTTTCTTACATTTGCAATCTCAATTAAGGGATACACCACATCGCGGAGTGGAGCAGTTGGTAGCTCGTTGGGCTCATAACCCAAAGGTCGTAGGTTCAAGTCCTACCTCCGCAACTAAGAAAAAACCTTTCAGAGCAATCTGAAAGGTTTTTTTATTTTCAGTTGAATGAAACAAAAAATCATAAAACAGTAAAATTTCAAATCAATTAGGAATGGGGAATAAATAAATGGTTTATTTATCGCAGTTTTTTTTGATGCTAGTCTAGCGGTTCCCCGCTGGGACAAAAATTGCAGTCATAGATCGCTATGGCGAGATTGTAATCCCGCAATGGAATTGGAAAGGTAGATCAAAAAGAAACAAGCGAAATGTTTAAGTTATTATTTTCCGTTCTTAGTATTGTAGTCTTGAATATTTTTCTTACATTTGCATTCCCAATTAAAGGGTACACCATATCGCGGAGTGGAGCAGTTGGTAGCTCGTTGGGCTCATAACCCAAAGGTCGTAGGTTCAAGTCCTACCTCCGCAACCAAGAAAAGTCCTTTCAGAGTAATCTGAAAGGACTTCTTACTTATATTCAACTTCGGTCGGATGAAAGGAAAAGAGCGAAAAAATATAGAATAGTAAAAGCCCGAATCAATATTTATTGATTCGGGCTTTTCTGAAACTGATAGCTGAAGTTTGACTCTTCTAGTTCTCTTTTACTGTTCCACCCAATTTTTTGATAACCATGTTTGTCAAGTCGTGTGCAGGATCAGCATAAAGTAATACATTTGAAGGAACTACGAATGAATAACCTTTCTCTTTGGCAGTTTCATCAATTGACTTTCTAATTTTCTCCAAAAGTGGATTCAACAATTGTTGCTCCTTATTCTGCACATCTCTTTGTGCATCTTGTTGTTCTTGCTGAATTCTCTTCTCCAAAGTCTGAACATCCTGTGCTTTGTCTTGCAATATTTTAGGAATAATATCGTCTTTAGGAGTGTTTTTTTGATATTCTGTGAAATCCTGAATTTTTGCTTTGTAATCTTCTTCCAACTTTTTCAATTGGTCTTCCCATTGCTTTGCATAGGCTTCCAGTTTCTTTTGCTGTGCTGCGGTTTCTGGCAAAGCTCTCAAAATGCTATCAGCATCTGCATAAGCCACTTTTGTATCTTGAGCTTGAGCTTGCGTTGCAATTAGAATAAGTGCGAATGCGAAAATGGTAAGTAGTTGCTTTTTCATCTGTATCTTAAAATGTAAAAATTTCTGTATTTATTTTCTTGGTTGGAGTAATCTTTAGCCTTTTATTTTGGCGATAATCATTCCTGTAATATCATTTGACTCTTTGCCATAAAGGAACATTTGCTGAGACAAAATATAAGTAAATCCGTTTGTCTTGGCATAATCTTGAATGGCAGTTTCAATTTTCTCATATAATGGTTCTAATAAGCTCGCCTCTTTCTTTTGCAAAGAACTTTGAGCATCTCTCTCAGCAGCTTGTAATTGCAACTGCATTTTATACGCTTCTTCTTGTGCTTCAGATTCAGGCATTTCCCCACTTTTTACTTTTTGTTGCAGCTCGCCCATCCTTTTTTGAGATTTTTCGAGTGTGGTTTTTAATTGAGCTTGCAATTGCTTGCTATAAGTTTGCAAAGTAGTTTGTTGGGACTTGAACTGTGGCATAGAAATTAGAACACTATCCGTATCTACATAGCCAATCTTTAATGATTGGGAGTTTGCCTGGGAAAAGGCAAATAGAGTTAATAAAACAAGGGTAATTCTTTTAAGTATCATTCTATTATTGAGTTTGTAAAACGCTTATTTATTGTTTGCTACTTTTTTTTGTCCTTTCCTGCCGAGTCAATTGGGTCGCCCAAACCGAGTTGTTCTAGCACAAAATCTGTGTAATTGTGTTCTTCACGAGAGTAAATCATCACAATATCAGCTGATTTATCGAACATGAATTGGAGTCTTTGCTTTCGGCAAACTTTCTCTACTGCTTCGTATATTTTATCTTGAATAGGCTTCATTAAGTCGGCTCGCTTTCTGAAAAGTGCGCCTTCGTATCCGAAAATTCGTTCTTGTAAACTGATAAGTTCCTCTTCTTTCTCAAAAATGATCTTTTTTCTAGTTTTCTGCATTTCTGGAGTGAGTAAAACCTCATCTACCTGATATTCAGTATTCATCTTATCAAGTTCTTTTTTCAAATTCTCCAATCGTTTTTTCCAATTCTCTCCATACTTCTCCAATTCAGTTTTGACTTCTTTATATTCGGGCATTTTTGCAACAATTCGCTCGGTTTCTATAAACCCGAATTTTTGTGCCATTGCTTGGTTTGCCAAGAAAGCGAAAAAGCATAAAAGGAAAATGCGTGTATATTTCATAAAGTTTAATCTAGGAGGTTCCTGAAATTTTTGCGAAGATACGAAATTGTGTTTTTGAAATTAAGAAAATATTAAAAATCGGCTAATAAACTCTCCCTCTTCAAGTCAACGCAATCAATCTGAAAATAGTGGATTGGTTAACACATTGTTTAGCTAAAAAAAGTGAATGCCGGCTTATTACCTAATCTGCTGCCCAATGGTGAAGTGGAATTGTGCTCCATTCACACCAGGGTTTCCTACCACTTCGTCAAAGCCATAACCCCAATCAATCCCTAGCAAACCAAATGCAGGCATAAATATTCTAGCTCCCACCCCAGCAGAACGATATACGTTGAATGGATTATAACTCCTGAATCTATCCCAGTTGTTTCCGCCTTCCATAAAACCTAAAACGAAAATAGTGGCTGATGGATTGAGTGAAATGGGGTAGCGGAGTTCCATTACAAATTTGTTATAAATTGTTCCGCCTTGTGTGTTATTAGAGGAAACGCCAGGAACTGGAGGCGTGATGCTATTATTATTGTAGCCTCTCAAACCAATAATATCTTGCCCAATTCCAAAATTCTGCTGTGCTAAACCATCTCCACCTAAAATGAATCTTTCAAATGGGCTAATGTCTGCGCCACCATAGCTCCCCAAGAAACCCATATTTACTCTTGTGTTCAATACTAGTTTTCCAACAACTGGCGTAAACCAAGAATTATCAAACATCCATTTATGGTATTCTACCCATTTAAATTGAGTATTTGCATCGCCTTCTTGGAACACGGCCGCATTTGATACTTGAGAATAAGGTGGAGTTAATGATAAATTCAATGAAACAGAAGAACCTGTTCTTGGGAAAGTAGGGTTGTCAATACTGTTTCTGGCAATAGTTGTATTGAGTGTAACAGAGTAAGATTTTCCTGAATTGAAACCTCCGAAGCCTCTCAATGTGTAATTATCAAGATTGTATTGCAAGAAACCGAGTGAATTCTGCATAGTAAAGAAATCATCAGGGAATTTTAATCTTCTTCCTAATCCTAGTGTAGCACCAGAGATTTTTAGTGTTCCAGAGACATTGTTGAATTGGTCAATGATTCTACTAATAGAATGGCTTAGGTTTACTGAGAATGAATTCGGTTGTCTTCCTCCGAGCCAAGGCTCTGTGAATGTGAGCGAATAGGTTTGGAATCTCCTACCGTTGGCTTGCATTCTAATTGCCAAACGTTGTCCGTCTCCCGAAGGAAGCGGTTTCCAGGCACTCAAATCTCCTGCTTTTTTGAGCGAGAAGTTGTTGAAAACTACCCCAAGCGTTCCTACAAATCCAAACTGTCCACCCCAACCACCAGAAAGTTCAATCTGGTCGGAAGGTCTTTCCACCAATGTATATTCAATATCCACAGTTCCATCGTTCATGTTTGGCTTCGGGTTGATTCCGATTTGCTCTGGATCGAAGTAGCCAAGGGTTGCCAATTCTCTTTGTGTACGAATCAAATCGGAACGGCTGAATTTTTGCCCAGGAACTGTTCTTATTTCTCGGAAAATTACGTGGTCAGATGTTTTAGTGTTCCCATTTACAATAATATTCCTGATAGTGGCTTGCTCGCCCTCAAAAATTCGCATTTCAATATCAATCGAGTCATTCTCTACCATTACTTCTACAGGGTCAATGCTGAAAAATAAATAACCATTATCCATGTATAGCCCATTGATATCAGTTCCTGTGGGGTTGAAACTCAACCTTTTAGACATTTCTTCAGGATTGAAAACATCTCCTTTCTGAATGCCTAGAATCTGAACTAAAATGGAATCGGGGTAAACATAATTCCCTGTCCAAGTAATGTTTCGGTAGAAAAACTGGTTGCCTTCATCAATCTCTAAATAGATATTGACAGTTTCATCGTCATGATTCGAAACTGAATCTTTCGTGATTTTCATGTTTCGGTAACCATTTTTATTGTAAAATGCTAAGAGGTTATCTTTGTCTTCTTCATATAAATCATCCACCATTTTGGATGGAGAGAAAATTCTGCCGAAACGTTTTTCTTTAGTTTTCTTTAATTTTTTCCTGATTTTCTTTTCTTGAAATGCTTCAACTCCAACAATTTCGATATTGTTGATTTTCGTTTTCTTCTTTTTATCTATGTAAATATCCAGATAAACGCTGTTTGCAAGAATTGAATCTTTTTGTTGCACAACCTTTATTTCTATATTTCGGAATCCTTTCTCTGTATAATGGTTTTGGAGTCTGACCTTGGCATTTTTAATCATGGCATCAGTTACTACTTGCCCACGAACGAGGTTTACTTTGTCTCCCATGCTTTCTCGTTGCCCTTTCGGAGTAGTTGGGAAGAAGTAGCGGGAGAGCCTTGGGCGTTCTTTCAAGGCAATTTCCAAATAGACTTTATCGCCTTCCACTCCAGAAACATTAATGGCAACATCTCCTAAAATTCCTTGTTTCCAAAGCTTTTTCAAGGCTCGGGTAATTTCTTGCCCAGGCACTTTTATGGTTTGCCCAACTGCCAAACCTGAAAGGGAAATCAATGCGTTTTTATCAAGCACGTTCGTGCCACTTACGGTAATTCCACCAATGGTATATTCCACAGGATTTCCGTAATCTACTGCGCTTTGTGAGAAAGCTATATTGGTGGACAACGAAATTAAAAGGAGACTCAGAAGGAAATATTGTTTCATTTCGGGGAAGTAAATAATACGATTTCAAATGTGCAAACGATTGGCAATTACCATACGAATGATGAAGGTCTGGATTGATGCTAAAAAAGAATTTCACTACATAAAATTGCTAAAAAAAACGAGTTGTAATTTTTTACTTTTTTATTCTTAGGTTATATTGTTTAATTGAGATGTTACTTATTACTTTTCTATTTTGCTGTCTTGCCATTCTACTATTTACCAAGCTGTTCGCTTATTTTTCCGAATCTTCGCTCTCTGCTTTGGTAATCTATAATTGCCTCGTGCAAATGTGTTCTTCTGAAATCGGGCCAAAGCGTTGGTGTGAAATACAATTCTGAATAAGCTAATTGCCAAAGCAAAAAATTACTAATTCTTAATTCGCCACTCGTCCGAATTAGTAATTCGGGGTCGGGCATTTGTCTGGTATCAAGACAATTGGAGAAATAGGCTTCGTCAATTTCTTCTGCATTTAATTTTCCTGCTTGCACTTGCTCTGCAATTTTTTTGGTAGCCTGTAAAAGCTCTGATCTTCCACTATAACTCAATGCCAAATTCAAGGTCAATCGAGTATTGTTTTTAGTGATTTCCATAGCTTCTGCAAGCTCTCTTTGGCATGCTTTCGGCAATTTGGAAATGTCTCCAATTGCATTGAGTTTTACATTGTTTTTTGTGAGCGTAGCAGTTTCCTTTCTAATAGTGGAAACTAACAAACGCATCAGCGCACTCACTTCTAATTTTGGTCTATTCCAGTTTTCTGTGGAGAATGCATACAAAGTCAAATATTCAACTCCCAACTCTGCACAACCTTCTGTTACATCTCGCACGGCTTCAATGGCATTTTTATGACCAAAAACACGGATTGCACCTTTGTTTTTCGCCCATCTGCCGTTTCCATCCATGATAATGGCAATGTGTTTTGGCAATCTTTCTATGTTGATTTTCTCCTTCATATTTCCTCAATTTCATTTCCAGTCGAAAGTACATTCTCCAACCGACTGGCTTTTTGAAGGCGCAAAGTTACCTATTTGTGTGCATGGATTGCAAATAATGGCTATTGTTTATAAACAACACAGTAATAAATAGTCCATTTATTACTTTTTAACAGGCTTCATCCGCTTTTATGCTTTGTTGGAAAGGCTGGTAATTTCCCAATCTGCAAAAGAGAAAATCAATAGATTTTAAAATTGTAGTAATTTGGCAACAAGTTTCACACAAAGCCTTGTGATTCTTCACAAATTGAATGTTTCAAATCGTACGGCAACGGCTGATCGTTCGTACTTCGTAAACCATACCTGATGCTTGCCTTACTTCTTTTTCTTGCTCTATTCATCCTCTTGCTCTTTGGCTATCCTGTGGCATTTACTTTGGCTGGAGTTTCCATCATGTTCGCCTATTTCATTACTGGCGGAGAGTTGTTCGGATTGATTCCTATGCGGATTTATGGCACAATGCAGAATTTTGTGCTCATTGCCGTTCCGCTATTTGTATATATGGGAGTCATGCTAGAGAAATCTGGAATTGCCGAACGTTTGCTTGACACCATGGCAATGCTTTTTGGGCGGATTCGTGGAGGTTTAGCAATTGCCGTGATTTTGGTAGGAACGCTTTTGGCGGCTTCTACAGGAATTGTTGGAGCAACTGTAGTAACAATGGGCTTGTTGAGTTTGCCCACCATGCTGAAACGCAAATACTCTCCCGAACTTGCCACAGGGACAATTGCTTCGGCAGGAACTTTGGGACAAATCATTCCACCAAGCATTGTATTGGTTTTGCTTGGGAGCGTAATGAACATCAATATTGGCGATTTATTTATTGGGGCGATTGTGCCAGGCGTTATTTTGGTTTCGCTCTATATTATATATGTAGTTGTAGTCGCCATCATCAAACCAGAATCTGCTCCGCCCGCTACGGAAGAGGAAATGCAATATTTTAAGAGAGATGGAATGGCTCAACGGCTTTTAGAGCATTTGTCTTGCCCATGCTTTTGGTGATTAGCGTGTTGGGTTCAATTTTCGCAGGAACTGCCTCGCCAACTGAGGCTGCAGGAGTTGGTGCATTGGTGGCGACTTTGCTGACTGCTTTCGAGAAGAAACTATCCTTCAAAGTTTTGAAAGAAGTTGGGAAGGAAACCGTTTTCCTAACCTGCATGGTTTTCATGATTTTGGCTGGAGCTACTTCCTTTGGCTTGGTTTTCCGAGAATTGGGTGGAGACGATGCAATTATGCACTTTTTGGAGACAACCAATCTTAGCCCTTATGCTTTTTTGGCTTTGGTAATGCTTGTGATGTTCATAGCAGGCTTTTTTATTGATTTTATTGAAATCATTTTCATCCCAATCATCAAGCCTATTTTCGAGAGTTATGAAATGGATTTACTTTGGATTGCCATTCTCATTTCCGTCAATCTCCAAACCTCATTTCTGACTCCGCCATTTGGCTTTTCATTGTTTTATTTGAAAGGAGTTGCGCCACCAAGTGTAACTACTGGGCAAA
>JBLIFI010000099.1:0-11896 GCA_047633715.1 Flammeovirgaceae bacterium | reverse complement strand
TTTATTTATTGCTTTTACTAACCCAAACACTTGAAAACATAACTTGGCAAACAACTATTCCAACTAAATGCGTTCTCTCTTTTTAATATTCATATTGGTTCTTCTAACCATTTCACTTTTTTGTGTAGTATGGTTTCTTTACAAGAATATAGCTAAAAATAAGCAGGCATATAGGCTTCTTGCAAAATCAAAAAGAGGAAATTACTCTCAAATCAGAGGAGTTACAGGCTGTGAATGAACAACTTGTGGCGCAATCCAACTACTTAGAAAAAACTAACAAAGAGATGGATTCAATGAATGAGTCTTTGCAAGAACTCTTAGAAAAAACACAATACCAAACCAACGCCATAAGCACCCATCAAGAAGAAATACGCTCGCAAAATGAATAATTACTCACTCAGCAAGAGGAACTGAACAGAAAGAATATAGGGATGAATTTGGCATTTGAAAAGCTAAAAAGTGCTCAAAGACAACTTGTACAGTCAGAAAAACTGGCATCGCTTGGGCAATTGACTGCGGGAATAGCCCATGAAATAAATAATCCTATCAATTATATCAGCTCTGGTATTATTGGTTTAAAAGGTGTTTTGGAGGATTTTAAAAACATAATTGCACTATATGATAAATTATCTGTTGAGAATGCAACAACTCAATTACAGGAAATCAAAGACTTGAAACATGAATTAGACTACGAGGAATTGTTGCAAGGAATAGACCAACTGACAGAAAATATCATGATTGGGGCAGTTCGCACAACCAATATTGTAAATGGATTGAAGGTTTTCTCTCATCAAGATGGAATTGAGCCTCAGCCAATGGAATTACATAGAAATATTGAATCTACTTTGATGTTACTCAATCATCAATACAAAGACCAGATTGAAATTATCAGGAATTATGGAAACATTCCCACCGTAGATGGTTTTGGAGGGGAAGTGAACCAAGTTCTTATGAACATTTTGAGCAATTCAATCCAAGCGATTGAAGAGAAAGGAGAAATAACAATTTCTACTCATTTGGTCGAAAGTCTATCACAAGAGAAACACTTGTATAATTTACAAATAGATGAAGCTATAAAAGAGCCATTCGTAATCGTTTCCATTAAAGATACTGGCAAAGGAATCTCCGAAAAGGATACCCATAAAATTTATGACCCTTTTTTTACGACCAAAGAAGTGGGCAAAGGAACTGGATTGGGACTTTCAATCAGCATGAAAATTGTAAAGAAACACAGAGGATTTATGTCTGTGCATAATTTGGAAGGGCAACAAGGCGCAGAGGCAGTAATTGCGCTCCCAATCAACCAACCACATACATTGTGAAGAATTTCCCATTGAATTAGATGTTAAACGTAAATCTTTTACATATTTGCGCTCATTCAATTTTGGATAAAAAAGTGTGAGTAAACAACTCGGGAACTGTTCCTGATTAAGCAGATGAAATTTAGTTGTGAACTCATGCTAAACTCGAATTTGAGTTTTAAGTGAAAAAAAAATATATGTACGAAATAAAATACCATCCAGAAGAAATAAGCGGACTTTCCTTTTTGGTTACTGGCGGAGGTGGCTTCATTGGTTCGAACATAGTTGAGTACTTATTGAAATTTGGAGCAAAGCATGTGCGTGTTTTAGATAATTTGAGCAATGGTTCAAGAAGCAGAAATATCCAACCATTCAAAAAATTTGATAACTATAAGTTTATTGAAGGAGACATTACAGACTTGTCTGCCTGTTTAAAAGCTTGCGAAGGCATAGATTATGTTCTGCATCAGGCCGCCATTGGTTCAGTTCCCAGAAGCATTGAATTCCCACTTCGAACCCATCACTCCAACGCAACGGGCTTTCTTAATATGCTGGAAGCCGCCAAAGCAAATGGTGTGAAAAGGATGGTTTATGCTTCGTCTTCTTCTGTGTATGGAGATAGTATGCAGTTGCCAAAAGTGGAAGAGAATATTGGAAATCCAATTTCCCCCTATGCAGTCAGTAAACTTACCAACGAGCTTTATGCGCATGTTTTCCATCTTTGTTATGGCTTGGAGTTGATTGGATTGCGCTATTTCAATGTGTTTGGGCCAAGGCAAGATCCTTATGGAGCCTATGCAGCGGTAATTCCACTATTTGCCAAAGCCATGATTCAAGGAGAGCAGCCTGTTTTGAATGGAGATGGCTCACAAACTAGAGATTTCACTTTTGTTGAAAATGTGGTGCAAGCGAATATCAAATCTGTTTTTTCTGAACATCCATTGGCAGTAAACCATGTGCTGAATGTAGGGACACACTCAAGGGTTTCCCTTTTGGAGTTAGTTGATACGCTAAATGAGCTATTGGGAACAAACGAAGTTGCCAGTCATCGCCCACCAAGAGGTGGAGACATTCAAGATAGCTTTGCCAATATTGATAAGGCACAAGAATTGCTTAATTATGACCCAAAATTTGATTTAAAAGAAGGGTTACAGTGCACGCTTGGTTGGTACAAGGAATTATTCGAAAAAGAAAACTAGAGTTTGGGCTGATGGACTTGGGTTTTGATAGTGAAGCTGTCTTTAGTAGATTACATACAGATATGAAAGTGATACAAGATATTGATTATTAGTTTTTTACAATATCTGGTAGTGCTCGATTAAAGTATGAAAGGTGTTTTTCGGATTTATTGAACAACTTGAAGTGCTTATTTGGAGCGTAGAGTAAGATCCTGTAAATCTAAATCTGCATTTTTTGGCTTCCATACCATAGCCGAACACTACCCAATATCTCGTATACCCCAATTCTCATTGAGAAATGTTTTTTTGTCATTCCGACTTTAGGAGAAAACTATC
Source organism: Flammeovirgaceae bacterium (assembly GCA_047633715.1). Classification (GTDB taxonomy): domain Bacteria; phylum Bacteroidota; class Bacteroidia; order Cytophagales; family Flammeovirgaceae; genus JBLIFI01. The sequence goes on along the minus strand of JBLIFI010000099.1, from coordinate 9,081 downwards.
CCATGAAATTTCAAAACATAGTTTTCTCGAAGCCGATAGTGTCCGCAGGTCGCATCGAAATGACAATCATAAGCAAGGTTATATATTTACGCATTGAAATAACAAAAATACTAACAGTACTTTCACGTGTTTGTCTAGGCGAATGTGCTGTTGTGTTTTTTTACATCCTAAATCTCAGAGATTTAAGAAGGATTGTCGAACTTGTCGATTAGCAAGTAAAAATCTCGAAAATCTTTTCAAAATGTATAGTAGTATGAAAACACTTTACCTTTTTCGACACGCCAAATCTTGTTGGGAAGATGCTAGTTTAGACGATTTTGACCGACCGCTAAATAAGCGTGGGAAAAGAGATGCGCCTATGATGGCGAAAAGATTACTCGAAAAGGAAATTTTACCCGATTTAATTCTTTCATCCTCAGCAAAAAGAGCTGGGAAAACTGCTAGGAAAGTGGCGAAAGGAATTGGTTATCCGAAAAAGGAAATCGAATATAAAAGAGCAATTTATGATTCGGATGAGGAAGATTTATTGCAACTAATAAACTCTATTTCAGATACTTATGAATCTATAATGCTATTCGGGCATAACCCTGAATTTACTGGCTTTGCCAATGAACTTACCAATGAGGTAATTGACAATATTCCAACTTCTGGAGTGGTTTGTATTGAGTTTGATGTGGAAAATTGGGCAGAAATTGAGATGGGAAAAGGAAAATTGCTATTTTTCGATTATCCGAAAAGCGGAAGAGAGGAAGAATAGAACAAGAGAAAAGGAGAATTGGAGGGCTTCACTAAATCACTCCACAGCCATCTCTCACAAACTTGTGTTCAGACGATTAAACTTAGGCTGATAGCTTTTTTTTGTAAATCAATAAGAATACATGGCTTTATCTGCAAATTTTATAATGAAATCATGTTTATAATCACTAATTAGTGAGCTTGCTTTTCTCATCAAAATTCATTATAATTGTTAATGTAATCACAATGAAAAACAACTTTAACTCATTTGTTTTTACAATCTGCTTAACTAGTGCATGAGTTCCTAAGTTTATACTATTATATAAAATTCAGTCAGCGTGCCCCGGCCGATGCGCCCCAGTCAGAGACTGATTTCCATTGTTCGGCACAGGTTCAGACTGGGTCGGTAGCCGATGCTATTGCATTCAAGAACTTGCGCCAGCCTTTCGGCTGGTGCAAGCGTCCACGCTTGCATTTCGTATTAGCAATTTCTATAATAGTAGAAATTTCAATAATGATGCACTAGTATTTTTTTACTAACCAAAAACAATTAGTAACCATGCTAAAGTATATTAAAACTGTTCTTGAGAAAGTAAGTTTCGATACTTTCCTTTTTGAGAAAGAGTTACGCAAAGCACTTGACAGAATAGACTGGGATGATACTCCCGACTTCAAATCATGGTGTTATGCCCGATTTACAAACTTAGAACCTGTGCTCGACCGATGTTTTGGAGAGATGTACACAGGAGTTCTAGCTTAATAATTGCCAACAGTTAAACAAAGAGGACAGATAAAATTATCTGTCCTCTTTGTTTTTTTCCGAAACTGATATTAGATTGTTTTCGATTACAGGATTAGATGCAAATTAAATCATTATAATAGGAAGTATATGGATGTTTTCGGCAAGGATTTGAATAGTGAAAATGAAGTGGAAGGTGGCAATCTGCTACTTGCAGAACCCATGCTTGCTGACTCGAATTTTCAGAGAACTGTTATTCTAGTTTGTGAGCATATAAAAGAAGAAGGTTCTTTTGGGTTGGTAATCAATAAGTTAGCGGATGTAGCCATTCAGGAACTAGAAGATTTACTGCCCACAGAAAACAATCTTTATGTGGGTGGCCCTGTTCAGCAGAATACACTCCATTTCATTCATAAATTTAAAGACTTGGAAGGTGCAGCCCATTTAGGAAATGGAGTGTATTGGGGCGGAGATTTTGAGGAAATTAAACATAAAGGTCTGATTGGAGAACTTTCTAGCGAGAATATCAGATTTTTCTTAGGTTATAGTGGCTGGGGCGAAAATCAACTACATGAAGAAGTCAAACATAATTCATGGGTAATTTCCAAACTAGATTTATCCATTATTTTTGAAGTGAAACCTGATGAACTTTGGGAAACTGCCTTAAAAAGAATGGGAGGTCGTTTTGGTATGTTTACTAATTTCCCAATTGATCCTAACCTTAACTAACTTTCAATCTTAATGGGCTGGATATTAGGAAGTTGTGTTTTTAATTCTGGTATAGAATAAATATTCAAATTAATGCATATTTATTTGTTTGAATTTCCTCAAACAAATAAATATGATTTTCAATCATCTGCCTAGTTGAATTGTTAAAGCAATCATCTTTTACCATATTTGGTAACTAAAATCCGCTTAAAATCACTCGCATTAGCAACTTTTTAATGAAATCGAAAATCCCGCACCGCTCTTCAATTCTTTATATAGACGATGAAATTAGTAATCTTACCAATTTCAAATTTGTATTTAGAAAAAAAAATACAATATATTTCTGGCTGAAACGGTGCAGGAAGGTTTTGATATTATTGCCAATAATGAAATCCATCTGATTATTGCAGATCAACGAATGCCAAAAATGACTGGAGCGATGTTTTTGGCAAAGATGGCAAAGGAATATCCCAGAATTGCCAGAATAATCATTACAGGTTATAGTGATATTGATGCCGTTGTGGAGGCAATAAATAAAGGAAGAGTTTATCATTATGTTTCAAAACCGTGGGATTCTACTCAATTTAAAGTAGTGATTGATAATGCTTTAGAAGTTTTTTGGCTAAAAACCGATAATGACTAATTGGTAGGCAACCTAAAACCTATCAATGAAGAACTAGATACCTTTCTCTATTGTTCTTCGCATGATTTGAGAAGACCAATTACCACAGTTCTCGGGTTGGCAGAAGTGGCACAGCTTACCTTGCATGAACAAGAAGGGTTCATGCTTTTCGACAAAGTGAAGGATACGGCTGTCAGTATGAACAAAATGTTGAGAAAGTTGTATATGATAAATGACTTACATGCTGGGATTGAAGAGACTGAATCCGTAAATTTCCCTGTGTTAAAACAAAAAATAGTAGATGAATTTTCAGAAATCATAGAGACAGACAATATTGATTTTAAGTTTGAGTTCGATGAGAATATACAATTTGGTGCGCCAGACAGACTCATCAAAAATATTATATTCAATTTGGTAGAAAATGCCATTCTCTTCAGAAAAACAAATAATGCTTCTGTGCAAGTCAACATAGAGTTCAAATCAAAAAAAGGGTTGTTTATTATTGTGGAAGACAATGGTGTGGGGATTTTACCAGATTATCAAGATAAAATTTTTGATATGTACATGGTTGCCAACGAGTCTTCAAAAGGAAATGGGCTGGGATTATATGTGGTAAAACGAACTTTAGATGTCTTGAATGGAACTATTTTGGTAAACTCACAGATAAATAAAGGTTCTACTTTCGAGGTTTTCATACCAATTATGGAACAAGAATTTGTAAAGAATAAAAATCTGACATCTCCTAAACTTCATTGATTCTTGAAGAAACATTCTGTAAATAGTTTTTTCAAAAAAACGGTTTAATCGTTAATTTGGGGATTGAGTGCAATTTGTATTTTTTGTTACTTGTCAGTATTCTATCATTAATTATTGGTCGAAAAAGAACTTATTATGTCTCATTGGCTAGTCAAAGCTTCCTAGCTTTGACTGTACTCTTTTGCAAGCTTCTTAGCTTGCAAAAGAACAACCGAGGGTTTATAGAATAATACAACGCTTTTACCAAATTTAACGATTGAACCAAAAAAAACACCTAAAATGCTTCCATGCTAAACCCGCTTAAACTCGTACAGTCCCTTCTCTTGAAAGTCCGAAAGAAGGAAAGCTATAAGGAACTCCAACAAACATTGCTTCTTTACCCAAGTGAGAACCTTCTGCTCGCTTTAGATTCCCAAAATAAGAAATTAGCCTTTTGGATAAACGCATATAATGCTTATTATCAAATAGTTGTAAGAGAGAACCCTTCCTTGCCAGACAATAGAAATGCACTATATAAACAGAGACATTTTGCCATCTCCAACAATGAACTGAGCCTTGACCAAGTTGAACACGGAATTTTAAGAAGGAGGAAATTCAAATATAGTTTAGGCTACTTACCTTCTCTCTTCGATACAGATTTTGTGAAACAACATCAGGCTGAAAAATTGGATTTCAGAATTCATTTTGCGTTGAATTGTGGTGCGAAAAGTTGCCCGTCTATTGCATTCTACACGGCTGAAAATATAGAGCAAGAATTAGAAATGGCTACACAAAGTTTTTTGGAGCAAGAATCAGACTTTGATGAAACCATAAATACAGTTCATGTCTCAAAAATATTATTCTGGTATTTGGGCGATTTTGGTGGGAAAGCTGGAATTAGGAAATTACTGAAAAAGTACCAAATAATTCCCCAAACCGCTCGCCCAAAAATCAAATTCAAAGATTATAATTGGGAGTTGGACTTGGAGAATTATTCAGGCTTTTGAAATAAGATAACTCTTACCATACTACTGTACAAAAGTGAAACGCTGGCAGAGTCCGCAGGCCCTGCCAGACGTTGAATGGATTTAAAACCAACCTTCGGCAGGGTTTGCTGGGAGTTGCCATCGACACCGCTGCCGAGGTCTTGACTTTTTAAAATGTATAGTAGTATGAAAACAACTCTTACATACTTAGCTTCTCATACTTTTTCATCATCTGAACACCATGCACAAGCGTTGCACCACTTTCAATTGCCGCACCTGCATGAACCGCTTCCATCATTTCTTCTTTGGTAATTCCCTTCTGCAATCCGTCTTTGGTGTAAGCATCTATGCAATACGGGCATTTCACTACATGAGAGACTGCAAGGGCAATTAAGGATTTTTCTCGGGCAGATAATGCGCCTTCTTCAAACACTTTACCGTAATAGTCGAAAAACTTCTCTCCGAGTTCCTCGCTCCAGTCAGTAATTTTGCCGAATTTTTTTAAATCTGCTGGGTCGTAATATGAATTTGCCATCGTTTTTATAAATAATATGGTTTAAAATAAAATGCTCTATTTTGGGTTGATTTCACCTTCCCAATAACTCCTACTCTAAGAATTAAGTAACGATGAAAAACTAAGTTGAACAACTTGGGCTAGCTTATTTTTGAGGCTCTTGTAGGCGGAAATCGCAGTCATAGCACCGCTATGGCGAGAATTTTCAACGAAGAAGAGACCAAAAAGAAGCAGCAGAAGTGTTCAAGTTATTGTTTTATCGTTACTAAACTCAAGTTTATCGTTTTTTTTTGAGATTGGACAATGTGAAAGAAATTTTGTCTTCTCAGTCAACACACAATCTGCAAACTCATACTTTCTTTTACAAGCCTACATTCACATTCTTATGTTTTTTTTGGTTGGATTTTACTTCCTTGTTAAGTGATGAAGCAATTGGGAAAGTATGGATTGGGAACGGTGGCACAAAGCCTCAATTGGAGATTTGGGCAGACCTTTAAGAAAGTGTGTAGAGGGGATTGAGAATAAAAAAAACGTCCTCCTTGAATCGTTTCAAGGAGGACGTTTTTTGTGTATGTTATTTATTTTCGATTTTACCCAAAGCTCTATTTATCAGATTCCTTCTTGAATAAGATTTTTCAGAGCCATTGCTTTATTCTCCTCTAGCCCAGCACGTATAACTTCGCTCACATTTTTAAATCTTCCTTCGCTTATTCGGCTTTGAACGAATTGGTCAAAATAACTTCCGAGTGATATTGATGTATTTTTGTTCATTTGATTGCAATTTTACTCAAAAACACCAAAAATTGGTATTAAGGCAAAGTTTCAACTATTGAATGATAGCTAGATGAAAACCAAGGTATTCTAGACAAATGATGATATTATACTTTTACTCGTAACATCCGCTACGGCTTTTGCACTACTGGCCTGCTAGGAAGTTTAGTAGTGTTTACGTAAAAACGAGCGGACGCTCTAGCAATGAAAAGGTCGTAGGGAAAAAACCTACGACCAGATGAGTTAGAAATTGTTGATATTTTAAAAAAAAAGCCTCCTTGAATGATTTTCAAGGAGGCTTTTAGGTTTTTTTTATTTATCTAAAATTGAGATTCTACTATCTCTATGCTTTCTTTTGAAAAATTCTATACTGTCTAAAAAAGTCCAACCATCTTTGATTTTTTCAGAAATTCCTTTTTCATACTCAGTAGATATAAAATCATCAAATGCTTGATTAAAATCGTCTTCACTAGCATCTATTAAACTAATTATCTCAAACCTATTTGCACGGCCTTTTGTAGATTTATGAGGGACTAACTCACCATCTTTTTCGTAACCAGTCTTTCCTACAATAATTTGAGCAATACTGACCTCTACATAATCTTTTTCAGTATATAAATCTCCTATGCCTAATTGCTCCATCCTGCTCTTGCCTTCAGGATTATTCTCAGTTTTGGCTGTTTCTGTTCCATTTACATACACACTAAAGTCCTCCCACTTATGAGAGCGAAATGTAATGATATGATCCTTTGTTAACTTCTTGCCTTGCCTGTACAATGTTGTTTTCTTAATTTGTGCTATACCTGTCTTTATCTCTGGTTTCTGCACTTTTGATTCATTTTTTGAACTCATAATTTGAATAATTAGATTTTTGTTTAAAAAAAGTCAAAGTCTATTCCATCTTCTTCATCTGTATCATCGTAGTAGTTGTACTTCTTAATTTCATTCTGAAGGTTCTTCCATGCGTTTGAAATTTGCTGTCGAATAACATTTTTCATGTCTTTAAATTCCTTTGCACTTCTAATAGAATATCCCAAATAGTTGTTTTTACTCATTAAACTAAAGCGTCTATAGAGTTTATTCGTAAAAATGCCTTTATCCTTAAATTGAGATTTATTCGCAATGTTCCTAGGTTGAAAAGATTTAAGTATATCTTTTTCTGATCGCATACCTGCTCGGTGAGCTTTGTACCTTACCGCTTTCTTCATTCGTCTATAAAACTTACTAAGTCCCTGTTCTTTTAGAGATACGACTTGGCCATCAAAGTTGAATCCTAAATATTGAACAGCTTTTTTTCCGTCTTCAGTTTGTATTACTGAATCCCCCATCTCATTCTTAAACACGGATGCAATCACAGTCTTTCCAGAATGGATTTGCACCTTAAATTCTTCGTCAAGAACTTTCTCAATATATTTTAAGATTTCTTCATAGTTATTCTTAGGACATACTATAAGCATGTCATCTGAATATCTTCTATAAAAGAAGAACTTTGCATTTTGGTTTCCAAAATCATATAGTTTACTGTCAAAGTCTAGTAAATAGAGATTTGAAAGGAATGCACTTAAAGATGTTCCTTGAGGAATTCCTTTTTTATTATCTGTTGTTCTAATTAGTTTTTTATGGACAATTTCCTTTCTGAACTCTTGCGGAGAATCAAAATATGATTTTGAAGGCTTCTTTCGCAGTTTACTTTTACTCAGATTCAAAGATGTAAGTATGTCACTTTCTTCTACAAAGCTATAATTAGTCAAGGATTTATATAGTAGATAGTGATCCTCAGGAAGTCGTTTGTTTTCAATGCCTAATAAATTTGCCCACGCTTGATAAAGGCGATTATGGTCTATAGTGTCAAAAAAATTCTTGATATCTAATATTAAAACTATGCTTTCATCCAAAGAGTCTATATAAGTAAATGCCTCATGTGCAAAGTCTATATTTGATTTGTATTTATACTCTCCCTTATTGATGCTTTTCGGAATTTGTCTATAAGCTATGATAGAAGAGTTATATGGCTTTGCTGACACAAGTTTTTCATAAAGCTCACCCAATATTGTCTTGGCGTAATAAGAGTATATATGTGTATCTATATGGGTAGCATAATTTATATGTCTAGATTTTATCTTAATCCCACGGCTACTTTGTTTTTTTAAATTTGTTGCATAACGCCTTTCCTTGATTGCATAATGAATTAGAGGATAAAAGCGATGTCTAGCCACTAACTTAGGACTAGCAACGTACCTTAACAGTCTATCATACGACTTTATATTGATTTTTTTATTTCCTCCTTTTCCAGAATATTTAGGGATTCTAGGTGTGAAGTGCAGAAATGTTTTGGACTTAAACCAACTAGTGTCAGAGTATCTAAGAATTATCTCAATATTGTCTGTGTTTAGCTGATTGGTACTACTCAAGCATTCTTCTATCATAGAAACGAAAAAAACTCTTCCATGCATTTCCTTATTCATGAAAGAATCTTTCAATAAAAAAATACTACATCTATCTAAAGTTGAGTTTTTGTTAATAAGCTCGAGTGCATAACTTGATATTAAATAACTTTTTGTTCTGTGTAGTTGATTCATAAAAAAATGGTCACATGCTGGATAGAGAATGATGAAATAAACAACTCACCTACGCTACTAGGCGCTTGCCGCTAACCGAATTTTTTCGCATCCATTATGCACGAAATTCTGTGTATATTGCAGAAAGCGTACGAGTTCTATCAACTATCGAAGACTCGACTGAATTGATTGTGTAACTAATAAACCTCTACAACTATGAGTAGAATAATAACAGACTTTGAAAGAATATTGGCGAGATTCATAAGAATTCTCATAAAATCCCAACAAAATGTTTGGTATTTAACTCTATTCGTAGTCACCAAAAATGACTAGTTTTCCTGTTGGCAAGCTTTTGCACCTGTTTATTTCTCTCACATGCGACCAAGTGTATTAAGTACGTTTGCTATTTTGTATCTGGCTTTAAATGAGAGTATTAAAAACTTAAAATATGTAATTATTTAAGCTACACTATTTAGCACGATAAAAAGAAATACAGTGTCCAAATCTAACTCTTTTACGTGATAAATCAAAAAAAGAATGCTTATTTACGTTTTATAGAGTGAAATATTTATTCTAAGAATATATGTTTAGAGGTATTTACTTAGGTGCATATAAAAATATGCTTATATTTGCCTATTATGGATATATTCAAAGGTCAAGACGTTCTGGAGTTTACTGCACGGTTCGCAACGGAGGAAAACTGCAAGAAATAC
>JBLIFI010000098.1:0-11941 GCA_047633715.1 Flammeovirgaceae bacterium | reverse complement strand
GACAATTTTTGTGATTGATGTGTTCCATGAAATACGAAATAAGGGATAATCATCAATTACAGCCTTCAGATTAGGCAACTAATCTGAGCTGTTTTCGACCTCCACAAAATTTGTCAGAGAACTGACTAACTTAACTCTCAGAACTTGTTGGCTGGTTTCTTCTCATCAATAGACAATCTGCGAAATCCAACAAAAAAACAGTTTGTACAATCTGAAATAACTATAAATGTATTATTCTTGAAAATGGAGGAAATCCGCAAGTGGGATCAGCGCAAAAAAAGAACTCACTTTAATAAAAGTGAGTTCTCCAACTTTAACAATTAAACCAAATAATCCTTTAATATCTATGAATAGAAATTGTAGAATTTCTTTTGCTTATTCAAATGTAGGCAAAAACACCTTCCAAGATTTTCAACTTCGATGAACTGGCTTTCTTATTCGATGAATGCGAGAAATATTCGGTAAACAGATTCTCAACCCGACATTTCCCACCCTTAAAATACAAATCGTTTATTTTCCTAAATAATATTTAAGTTATTGATTTTCAGTTATTTGCATAACACTCAACATAAGTTAGTCTTAGTTTTTCTCTTGAATGAAAAAGTAACAAAAAATCTTGGCTGTGGACAAATAAGCTGAATTTTGTTCATTTCGTGGAAAAATACTGAAACTCTCTATGTTAAAATGCTAATTGTTTCTTTCAACTCCATTTTCCAAATTCTTAATACAATTTACTAAAAGCCATTTTACCTAGTTAAATCTTTGATTATCAGATGTTTAATTAAATACAGAATTTGAAAAATTAGGGTGGGAAATGTCGGCTCAACTATTGAAGAACTGTGGTTTTTGGAGATAAATAAACTTTTTTAGCCTCTTAAAGTTATGGAAACGGTAATTTGCTAGTTTACAAATTGCACTCAGAAATTGGAAATTCAACAGACTCATTTTTATACTTCGGATGACAAAAAAGAAAATAATTGTAATCGGTTCAGGATTCGCAGGGCTTTCTACTGCGGCTTTGCTCGGGAAGCAAGGACATGACGTAACTATTGTAGAAAAGAACGAACAAGCAGGTGGGCGAGCAAGGGTTTGGAAAAAGGATGGTTTTACGTTCGATATGGGACCAAGTTGGTATTGGATGCCCGATGTTTTTGATGATTATTTTGCTTTGTTTGGTAAAAAAGTCTCCGATTTCTATGACCTAAAACGGCTCGATCCTGGCTATCGGGTTTATTTCGGGAAAGATGATTTTGAAAATGTGCCAGCGGAAATGGCAGATTTGGAAGCCTTATTCGAGAAGTTAGAAGCTGGAAGCAGTAAAGGTTTGCGAGAATTTTTGGCTCAAGCAGAATTCAAATATAAGGTGGGAATGAGCGATTATGTTTTCCGACCAAGTCATTCTATTACCGAGTATTTCGATGTTCGCTTAGTCGTGGAAAGTTTCCGACTCCAAATGCTCCAATCAATGAGCAAGCACGTTCGGAAGTATTTCACAAACTCCAAACTCATAAAATTGCTGGAATTTCCTGTATTGTTTTTGGGTGCAACTCCACAAAATACGCCAGCCATGTACAGCATGATGAATTATGCCGATTTGGTTTTGGGAACTTGGTACCCAATGAATGGCATGAATGAAATTGTGCAAGCAATGGTAAAAGTGGCGGAATCGGAAGGAGTGAAAATTGAGTTGAACCAAGAAGTGAAAGAGATTGTGGTGGAAAACGGGAAAGCCCAAAAGGTAATTACCACGCAAGGCGAGTTTGAGGCAGATTTAGTGGTGGCAGGAAGCGATTACGAACATACTGAGCAGAAACTGCTCAAAAAGCAGGATAGAAATTACGATGCTAAATATTGGGATAAGCGAACCATGTCTCCATCAAGTTTGCTTTTCTATATTGGATTAGACAAAAAAGTGGATGGTGTGGAACATCATAACTTGTTCTTTGATGAAGACTTTGAACTCCATGCAGAAGAGATTTATACTGACCCAAAATGGCCAAGCAAACCACTTTTCTATGCGGCTTTCCCATCTAAAACAGACCCGACAGTTGCACCCGAAGGGAAAGAAAACCTATTTTTATTGATTCCCCTTGCGCCAGATTTACCTGACTCTGAGGAAACTCGTGAAAAGTATTACAACAAAATAATGGATAGACTAGAGCGAATTACTGGGCAAAGTATTCGTGAAAATGTACTTTTCAAGCGAAGTTATGCGATGGATGATTTCAAAAAAGATTATCATTCTTATAAAGGAAACGCTTACGGTTTGGCAAACACGCTCACTCAAACTGCTTTTATGAAACCAAAAATTCGCTCCAAAAAAGTAGATAATTTGTTCTTTGCTGGGCAATTGACTGTTCCCGGGCCTGGGGTTCCGCCTTCGCTTATTTCTGGGCAAGTGGTTGCCAAGGAAGTGGAGAAGTATTTTGGGAAGGGATAGCATTATGACACATAAAAGACTGAAAAATCTAATTTATGTTATTTTTCTTATATCTATTCTTTCATGTAATAGTCAAAGTGAATGAGGGAGATGAGGTGCGGAAAGGGCAAAAACTGTTTCAGATTTCCATTCCAGCCAATACAGAAAATAGGCTGTCAAATACCTCGTTGAACCTCTAAGGAACGGAAATTAAATAAATGCGCTTTTTCTCTTGTTTATTTTTGAGGCCGGGCTACGTTAGCTAGTCAAGCGGTTCCCCGCTGGGACAAAAAATGAAACATAGCACAGCTACGGTAAGTTTTTTGGCTCTATCGTGAATTTGGTTAAAAGGTATAACAAAACTAAGATTTGAAGAAATTGCTTCAAGCGTCCACACTTGAACCTAATAACTTAAACTTCAAAATCATGAATTGCACTCAATACCCAAATTCACGATAGAACCAGTTTTTTTAACGAAGAATAGACAGCGTGTCCCGAACCAAAAAGAAACGAGAGAAAAAGCGCATTTATTTAATTTCCGTTCCTAATTCTGCTTTAAGACTCTAGAAATAAGATGCTTTTGATACTAATATATGTATCATTTTTCTCGAAGCCGAGTCGCATCGAATCTGAGGACTTGAAGCAAGCCCAGTCGAGAGCTATCAGAGCTTATGACCACTGTGGAACGGTTCTGACAGGCACGGCAATTTTTTTTGTACTTCAAAATGAAAAAGAGTTCGGTAGAGTGTCTTTTAATAACCGCTTTGGTTAGAGTCTTAAAGTAGAACTATGGAATTCTCTACAAATATCCTGACCCTGCTTACCTCCCTGTTGTATTCCTTTTCAGCAGTTCCCGCTTTAGGGTTACTTAGGTTCAAGTTTCATGAATTTAGGGTTTTGGTTACTGATTTTGACGTTCTTTTGTGATTGGAATTGGAAGCCAACTCAGACTAATTCCTGCGGAATATCGGATTGCCGACCCAGACTGACTTCGTGTCACGGATTAACACGGAAAACATCAGATAAGTATTTAATTTATATATAAAATATAACGGAATGTTTAACTTGTAAAGTGCTTCTGGTATGGTATTTTCCAAGAAATATATCCATTGGTTCCTGCCACTAATCACCGTATTCTTTATGGTATGGACTTTTTTTTACCACTGTACCTCTGTTTCTGAAGCACCTCATTGTTAGGTCTTTCGGTGGCATCCGCTAATAATTCATTGTCCAACCCAAAAAAATCCTATATTTCCTGCTTATTAGCAAATACTCGTTTGGGAAGAACCGCTTCGGAATGAAGGCATTTGCGGAGGATACTCTTGAATAGCTGCACATAATTATGTGCAGCACTATTTGACAGATTAAAATACAGCCCGATCACATCAAAGGTTAGGTAGTTTTTCTTATAGTATAGAATAAGGCAGAGACCTTCCGATGGGTCTTGGATGGATTTGCTAATCGTGAAATCCTTGGTTACCTCATGAAGCTCAGGCTGGCATAAGTCAGCAAAGATTTTGCTCAACCTTTGAAACTCCTCCTTTGACAGACCTGCGCTTGCTCTGAATTGTCTATCATTTTTCACATTATGAAATATACTCAATCATTCAAACAGACTCTTAGGAACGGGGAATAAATAAATGCGTGTTTTGTCGCAGTTTATTTTTGAGGCTAGTTTAGGCAAAAAAGTTTGGCATAGCACCGCTACGGCAAACTTTTTTAACGAAGAATAGCCCAAAAAGAAACAAGAGAAAGTAGCATCTTATTTAATTTCCGTTCCTTAGAGGATTGTCGCTAACACCGCAACTGGCAGTCCGCATTCAATTTTGGGAAAACTAAATCGAAATTGAGCTTGGAGGTTAATAGGCTTGAATTTGATCTAAAAAGCGTTCAAATATATAAGCTACTTCCCAAAAATGGCGACCTCTAACCCGCTTATTTGACTCTCAGGGTCTAGTGCCGAGTTCTTGGAAATGCTGTTTTCTTCTCATCAATGAACAATTTACGAAATCCAACAAAAAAATATCCTACATAACATCAGTTAATCATTGATGTTCTACTGTCTGTTGAGCAAAGTTCAAGCAATAAATATCGAAATCATCTAAATCTTAGTGCATCTTTGCACAGAATTTGAACTCAAACTATAGATTGAGTGATTCGTATTGTTAGCAAAGTCTTCAAAAAATACCATGAATAGAAATATCCTTGTTCTAATAGCTGTTTTCCTACTTCCATTCTCTGCATTCTGCCAAAACCCTTCGGTGGACTTTGAAGAGGATAGTGTGTTTTTCACAAAAGTACCTTTGGCAAAAATCCAACATGGATTTACTTTTAGGGTAAAAGAGGGCGGAAGAGCCAAAATCAAGAATGTAAAGCCAGATTGTGCTTGCTCAATAGCTACTTTTCCGAAGCGAATGCTAGAAGGAGGTTATGCTTACTCTATTATAGTAGAATTTGACCCTTATCAGTTTGGCCCGTTCGAGAAAAAATTTGAAGTAGCTTGGGAAGGAATTACAAAAACAGATGTTTTGGTAATGAAAGGTTCTATTTTGCCAACTGGTGTGGCGGCAAGCACAGGTTTTTCAAAATCTTGGGGAAATCTTCAACTCAAAAATAGTGTGGTTTTCTTTGGAGATATTTCCAATAAGTCTATCGTGAAAAAGCGAGTGGAGATTTACAATCCAACTAATTTCCCATTCACTTTTGAAGATTCGGTTGTGAAGCCAAATTATACAGAAGTGGTTTTTATAGAACGCACGATTGAGCCAAGAAAGAAATTGGCAATTGATATTTTCTATCATCCTGAACTCAAAAATGATTTTGGTTATTCAATAGACAACATCCGCTTTTTTACGAGCGATTTATTTAATCCGACACTAGATTTGAGTATTTCTGCCAATATTTTCCCAGTCCAAGTTTTTGAAGACAGTCGAGACTCGCCAAGGCTTTGGGTTAGTTCCAATACGTTGAGTTTGGGCAAAGTTTTCAGCAATGGGAATTATGTAGTGAGTTTCATTATTTACAACAAGGGCAAACAACCGTTGGAAATCTCCCAAATTTTACCCGATGACAATACAGAAATTGTGGGAATCAGTAAAAAGACCATTGGGGAAAATGAATACTCTAGCGTGAAAGTTCGTGTTTTTGATATTGCCAAAACCGCAGGCGCAAAATCCAGAACTATTAAACTCTACAGCAATGACCCATCGCAAGGAGAAACTCTGCTGACAATTACAGCAGATGTAGTGAAGTAAGAGATTAGAGTTTAGACGGGAGAAATTAGCAATGAATAATAGATTTAACACTCTCAGTATTATCCGACATTTCCCACCCTAAATTTCAGAATTGGTTATTTATTATGATTTTTGTTTATGGCATCAGAATTATCGACAAAAGTCCTAGATTATTTAAGTTTAGTGAGTGGAATGTGTGAGGAGTTAGATTTGGTTAATCAAATTGACTCTCATTTTTCTCAAGATTTAGAACAGCGTGAAGTAAGTATTGGAATGATATGTAAATCATTGATTATAAATGGTTTAGGATTCGTTTAGCGAATGCTGTAGGTGGGAAATGTCGGATACAAAACCCAAGAAGAGCTTTAGTGGATGGTTTCTAAAAATGTATAGTAATATGGCTCTCAATCCTCAAATTAAAAATTTCATGTCCAACCTAAAAAGAATATGACACGTTAAATCAGGTAAAGTCTTATGTTATTTAAGACTTCATGCTATTTTTAAACTCCTCATTGATTTTCGCCAAGTCGTCTTTTACCATTCCCTGCATAGTCGAGGATAAGCTCACCTCAAAATCTGCTGAGAGTTTCTGAAGTTCTTGAAAAACTAGTGCCTCATATTCTGCTTCTTCCTTCGCCATTTGGAGTTCGTCTTTGGCAGTAAGTGAGCTGGCGGAAATTCGTTCTAAAGAATCTTTGGTTTTCTCTAAGCCTTTGATTACCGTGTAGTTTGCTCTTGTTTGGCGGAGTTGTTTTTCCACTTTGTCATAATAATCAATAATTGTATCTGCTACTTCTTGCTGTCCTTTCAAATCCATCACAACTGATTCAACTTCCTGAATTGCCCCTTCAGAAAGGTTGGGTTTGTAGTCTCCTTTATAATAATAGGCTTGCTTGAAATAGAGCTCTTTATATTTATTGTTTACCTCATTTCGGATGGAAAAGTGTTCTTTGTTTGGGAAATCTACCTGTTGCTGGTTGATTTCACTGGCAATCATACTTGAATAAGTCTCCTCGAAATGCTTTTGCTCCTCCTTAGTAGATTGCCTTCCCTTGTATTCCAGCAAAGGCTCTCCTTTCTGATTGGGGAGATTGTGTTTCACATAAACTTTATCGAGATTGAGTTTCATTAAACTTCCCAATTCAGACTTCAATTCTCGCTGTTCATGCTTTTTCAATTTAGCCTTCTCAATAGCTTGGTCAATCTTGCCTTCTGGGCTGTCGGCATATTCCATTTGCAAAATCGCTTTATCCGCTTCTTTTGCTTCCAATTTGAGCTTGCGCTCCTTTGCCTTCTTCACGGTAATTGTCGTGATTATAATGCCCAGCACAACTGCTATACCTATAAAAATTCCCATATAATTTGTAAATAAAGAGTAAAGCCCGTACAAAGTCCCTAGTAAAACCGCCAAAACAACCGCCCCAAAAGCACAACCTGATTCATCCATCATCCTATTGTCATTTTATAATGATGAATATAGTATTTTCCAACCAAAACGAGAAAAGAAACGATTCTAAATATGCGTATGCCTGAAAAGAAATTA
This sequence comes from Flammeovirgaceae bacterium, assembly GCA_047633715.1. GTDB lineage: Bacteria > Bacteroidota > Bacteroidia > Cytophagales > Flammeovirgaceae > JBLIFI01. The sequence goes on along the minus strand of JBLIFI010000098.1, from coordinate 4,746 downwards.
CTTTGAAAGTCCAGTAGTGTTCGATTAAAGTATCACTTTATATCTTTGTCGCAAAAGAGTAGCAAAATGCTAAGTAGTCACTCCTTAAAAAGCCTCTTTTCACAGATTAATTTGGTGAAATCTGCTTAAATCAAGCGAGAGAGTATTTTTTGTAAAGCTCTACGCAATAATCAAAACAGGATGAAGTACGGCAAGAGATAAAGAATTCCTTACATGTTTTTTGGTAGTGTTAAAAATAGGTATCACAAATTAAACGTAAAAAGCTCATTTAATTTGTGATACTGGGCTTTTTCATAAAAAGAACAAATAGAACTTTAGCAATGCCCTAGGCTTCCATTTTTTAGGTACAGGGCTAAAGTTTTCTGCCGGCAAACGGCTTGTTCCACCATTGTGGCAATTTTGCGGATAATCATTAGAGCTGTTACCTATTGGTTCTCAATTGATTAACGAGGAACTATTATCGCCAGGCGAGCCTGGCGATGACACCAATCATTTGAGTGATTTTTTTTTATCAATCTTTACGATACCTACTTAATCCATTGATTATCAAACGTGAACAACTCTATTTATTAAAATAATGCTCGCAATCTCTACTTATTCGTATAAAGATTTTACAAATGTTTGATTGCCTAATTATCGGTCTTGGTCCTGTTGGAGCTATTTTGGGAAACTTGTTGGGAAAGGCAGGTTTACGAGTTTGTATTTTGGAGCGGGAAACCAAAATTTATCCACACCCAAGGGCAGTTCATGGCGATGATGAGCTATTGCGGACTTTGCAGTCGATAGGTTTGTTGGAAGCTGTTTTGCCACACATTCAGCCTTTTGAGCGGATGGAATTACTGAGTAAAATCGGAAGACCATTGATTCAAATTGATTTAGCCGACCCAAAGCAACCGAATGGTTTCCAAACTGATTTCTGGTTTTTTCAACCCAAATTAGAACAGATTCTTCGTACAGGTCTGGAGCGATTCCCCAACGTGAAAATTCATTTGGGAGTGCAAGTCAATTCAATTCAACAAGATAAAAAACAAGTGAAAGCAACTTTTGCATCACCACTTGACGATGAGCAAAATCCAACCGAAAAGAAGGAAGTTTACGCCAAATATTTGATTGGATGCGATGGCGGGAACTCTTTCACTAGAAAACAGATAGGTGGAAAGTTGAAGGATTTAGGCTTCCACCAAAAGTGGCTGGTGGTAGATTCACTCAAAAAAGAAGCAGGAGAATTGAGCAAATCCAACATGATTTGGGGTAAAACCCATCAGCAAATTCTCAATCCGAAACAACCTATTACATACGTTTCTGGAGTGGGAAAGCACCACAGATGGGAAGTAATGGAAATGGGCCGTTCCAATTCGGAAAGTGAGATTTCCAACAGTACAAAGGCTGTTCTGAAGGAGCTAGATTTGGAGAGAAATTATGAAATTATCCGAAAAACCAACTATACTTTCCATGCGCTGATTGCCGAGAAATGGCAATTTGAACGTGTTTTTTTATGTGGCGATTCTGCACATCAAATGCCTCCTTTTTTAGGGCAAGGACTTTGTTCTGGCTTTCGAGATGCAGAAAATTTGGCTTGGAAATTAGAACTAGTTCTGAAAGGGGCTTTAAACAAAAATTGGAATAAAATCTTGTTAAATACCTATCAGTCAGAAAGGTCTGAGCATACGCTTAATTTAATTTATGGAGCAATTTTTTTAGGGAAAGTGATTCAAACAACCAATCCACTTGTAGCAGGAATTAGGAATTTGTTTTTAAAGTCTATTAAAAACTCAAGTTTTATCAAGCGGAAAGTTCAGCAAGAAATTGTGAAAAAGGAGAATTTGAAAAATGGAGTTTTCCAATCTAAGAAACATAAGTTAACTGGGTCGCTATTTCCACAATTCAAATTTCAGGCTGAGGGAAAAACCATTTATTCCGATGCCAACTTAGGTAAGTTTTTTACAATTATTTCCTTACAAGAATTAAAAAAAACGCCTGTTGAAACTGAGTTGGTTACTTCTCTAAAAGCAGAAAATCAGTTTATGAGAAATTGGTTGGCTCAAAATAAAATAGATTTCGTAATCATCCGCCCAGATAAACGAATTTTTGGATGTGGAAAGTTGACTATTTTTGAGAAAAGTATGGAGGAATTGTACAAGTTGTTTTTGTAAGAAGCCTGTTTTCAATTATGCGAAACTGATTTTTGCCTCACAAAACTTGGCAATCATTTTGCAAACACAAAGTGAATCTGAACGAAACGATATGAAATCCCCGAATTTGTCGTTAAGTTTAGGTTGATTTCAAGGACTCTTAAAAAAATGATTGAGAAAATCCTCTTTAAGGAACGGGAATCAAATAAAGTGCTACTTTTTCTCTTGTTTCTTTTTGGTTCGGGACACGCTGTCTATTCTTCGTTAAAAAAATATGCGATAGCGGTACTATCCCTTGTTTTTTTGCCTAGACTAGCTAACGTAGCCCGACCTCAAAAATAAACTGCGATAAAAAAGTAGTTTATTTATTTCCCGTTCCTAAAGAACTTGGAACGACAATAAACTCCAATCCAAAAGACATTATAAGAATGAAATATTTTTTACTTACTGCCTGTTTTTTCTGTTTGTTCTCTGCAAATATAGATGCGCAGAAATATTCATCATCCAATAAAAAAGCAATTAAGCTGTTTGAAGACGCTCGAAAATCTAGCTTGGATAGAGATTTTGACAAGGCAATTACCACCTTGGAAAAAGCATTGAAAACCGATCCGAATTTTGCTGAGGCGCATCAGGAAATGGGAATGTATTACATGGTTTTACGAGATATTCCCAAAGCTCGTGGCTACTTCAACAAAGCATTGGAGTTGCAGCCCGATGCCAAAAACATGATGATGTCGAATATAGAAATTGCCACTTTTTCGCTCATAGAAGGAGATTATGAACAGGCGAATAAGTTGGCGAAAAAATACCTTAGTTATAATCCACCAGCCAGATTTATCCGATACACAAACAAGGCAAAAGGAATTATTTCCACCTCAGATTACGCCATTGAAGGCATGAAAAACCCAGTCGATTTTAAACCAACACCTTTGAGCGACTCGGTAAATAAATTTTCCCACCAGTTTTTTCCTGTGTTAACTGCCGACCAGAAAACTATGATTTTCACGGCTCTTGATGAGACTTTGGGAGACGAAAATATGTTTGAATGCACTCGGCAAGAAGACGGAACTTGGAGTTCTCCGAAAGGGATTTTAGAATTGAATACGAAGTTTAATGAAGGAACTTGCAGTATTTCTGCCGATGGGAAAACCATTCTTTTTACTTCTTGCGAAGGAGCGGGAAACAAAAGACAAATTTATGGCTCTTGCGATTTGTTCATCAGTAAAAAAGTGGGTGGAGTTTGGAGTCCTCCGAGAAATATTGGCAACGCCATCAATACTAAATATTGGGAATCTCAACCTGCGCTTTCTGCCGATGGAAACATCATCTTTTTTGCCTCTGACAGACCTGGCGGAAAAGGCGGAAGAGATTTATGGATTACCAAAGCAGATGAAAAAGGTAAATGGTCAAGACCAATAAACTTAGAAGCTGTAAACTCCAGAGGAAATGAATTCTCGCCTTTCATTCATGCTAGTGGACAAAATTTATTTTTCTCCTCCGATGGATTTGGTGGATTTGGCAGACTTGATTTGTTTAAATCCGATAAAGACAAACTCAATAATTGGTCAAAGCCTGAAAATTTGGGTTATCCAATCAATAATAGTGGCGACCAAGCGGCTCTATTTATTACTGCAGATGGCTTGAAAGGCTATTATTCTGATGGAATTATGAAAGATGGCAGGCGAGTGAAAGACATCATTAATGTGTTTGATATTCCCAAGGAAATTCAAATCCAAACAGTAAGTGATGTGGTAAAGGGAATTGTGTATGACAACAAAACCAAAGAGAAAATTGGTGCAAAAATAGACTTATTGGACTTGGCAACCGAGAAGGTAATCTCATCAGTTACTTCCGATATTAAGGATGGCGATTATCTGATTACTTTGGCACAAGGTTCAGAATATGCACTTTATGTCAACAAGCCTGGTTATCTTTTCAAAAGTCTTTCTTTTAATTACAAAGAGAAAAAGGATGCGCAATCTATTGAAGTAGATGTTTACCTCGACCCAATTGAGAAAGATTCAAAAGTAACGCTGAACAATATTTTCTTTGCTTCGGGTTCTTACGATTTGGAAGATAAATCGCAAACGGAACTACATAAACTCATCCGATTTATGCAGGAAAACTCCGAAACCAAAATTGAGATTGGCGCACATACCGACAATGTGGGAACAGATGCGAGTAACAATAATCTCTCCCAAAAAAGGGCACAATCGGTTGTTGATTTCCTTAAAGAATCAGGTATTCCCAAAGCCAATATCATTGCTCATGGCTATGGCGAAACACAACCAATTGTCAGTAATGACACAGATGAAGGAAAGGCAAAGAATCGAAGAATTGAGTTTAAGATTTTGTAGAAACGCTAGAAATACCACCTGTGAAATGATTCAGAATCTATTTTATAGGTGGTATTCTATCAACATGAGTGTCATTTTATGCTAAAAAAAATAAGGAAACAAAAAAGGTTGTATATTTAAGTTACTAGACAAAATATCTACTTTTATGTTTCCTACCATCAGTTCATTTCAAGTTCTATTAGAAACTACTTTGACAAGTTCAAATATAGGCATTCTATATTGTTTAATCGACAGTTTCTTTTGTGTTCGCTTTCAGG
>JBLIFI010000097.1:0-11953 GCA_047633715.1 Flammeovirgaceae bacterium | reverse complement strand
ACTCAATTCAAAGCGGCCGCCTTTATGCAGATTTTGAAGCAATTTGAATAATAAATATTAGATGGAATCTGTTACTGTATATCGTGACAAAAAAACTAATACCTTTACGAAGACCAATAATAATAACTATCAAATAAGAAAATGAACAAATCAGTTAAAACAGAAACCTATTGCGATATAAGATATGATAAGAGCGGACATATTCTTTACATAAAATTTATCGGAGATATGAAAGAGTCTGAATACAAAGACGTTTGGCGGACTGGAGTACAAAATGCATTTGATTTGGGAGTTGAGAAAATCATCATTGACCAATCAGAAATTGGAGACATACCGTTTTTAGCTAGAGCGTGGGTAATCACAAGCCTTTATAAAAAAATAAAGCGTGAATTAAGTCCTGACTTGGCAGTTTCAGTACTTTCATCGAGCAATTCAGTTCACAAGTCAGGAATGCAATATTTGGTAAAAGCTTTCAGAAAAATCTCAGGTTTTGCCATCGACTTCCACCCGACTTATGAAGAATCTACCGCTTGGCTAAATACAATTAGAAGCTAAGTTCAAATAGTAAAATAGCGATTTAGCAAAATAGTAAGGTGGAGAACCCAACTTCATTGTCTTGTTCTACTATCTCAACAAAGTAAAGTTCTTAATTCTTTTCTTGCTCAAATTTGGATTGGTAAGATTTTAAGTCTTGCTACATGATACTCACTACCTGATACTCCCAAAAAATGGAATTCAAAAAGATATTGATGATAGATAACTTTGATTCTTTCACCTATAATTTGGTGGATTATTTCAAAGTGTTAGGTTGTGAAGTAAAAGTATTTCGCAACACAGTTTCCCCCAATGCATTAGATGAAGTTGATTTCGACCTATTAGTGCTTTCCCCTGGGCCTTCTATCCCAAAGAATGCAGGAAATATGTTCGATATTATCCGCAAGTTCTATCAAACCAAGCCCATTTTTGGAATCTGTTTAGGGCATCAGGCGTTGATTGAGTTTTTTGGCGGAACACTAAAATTCTTGCCACCTCAACATGGGAAAGCCGACAATATTATTCACGATGGACAAACCATTTATTCTGGGCTAAAATCTACGATTGAAGTCGCCCGCTACCATTCCTTGGCAGCAGAAGAAGTCCCAAATTCTTTTGAGGTTTCTGCTCGTTCTCAAGATGGAACGGTTATGTCAATCCGACATAAGTTGTTGCCAATTGAAGGAGTTCAATTCCACCCAGAATCGGTTTTGAGCATGCGAGATGAGGCTGGGATGGCAATTATCAGAAATGTAATCAACGGAAGAATTTCCGCTTCATCTACTTTTGGCTACCAAGAATTGATGAAACTATTCATGGGAAATGAGGATGTTTCCAAAGAACAATTGGAGCAGTTCATACAAGATGTGAAAGCAGAAAAATTCACAGATGACCAAATGATGATTTTGCTAGTCGCCCTTTCTGCTAAACTCAAAAATCCAATTTATTGCGCTCGACTTATTGAGGTTTTGCAGGCACAATCTTCCTTCCAAACCAATACGCAAATTGGGCAAACAGGCATTGATATTTGCGGAACAGGAGGTTCTGGCTTACCAAGAATCAACACTTCTACCTTGACAGGAATTTTGCTTTCCTACTTGGGTTTGCCAATCATAAAACATGGAAACAAAGCTTCTTCGGGCAGATTTGGCAGTTTCAATCTATTAGAATCTTTGGGAATTCCTTTCCCATTGCCACAAGATGAGATTGAGAATGCGTATTTAGCGAAGAACTTGGCATTCTTATTTGCCCCGAATATTCACCCAATTGTGGGGAAATTTAGTTCTGCCAGAATAAGAGTCGGAGTTCCTACCATTTTCAATACGCTTGGTCCATTGCTGAATCCATACAATCCAGCCAAACAGTTTATTGGAACGCCTTTCAAGCAATACCATGATTTGATTTTTGAAACGGGAATTCTGTTGGGCAAAACACATTTTGTAGTAGTTCGTGGCGAAGATAATTTAGATGAGATTTCTGTAAGTGCGCCAACGCATATCAAAATCTATAAGAATGGAGAACGCAAAGAATTAAAGCTCACTCCAGAAGATTTCGGAATTGAAACCATTCCATTCGAGGAAGTGAAATCTGACCACCAAGATGATAACATCCGCATTGCCAAGGAAATTATGGCGGGAGAGTTGAAAAGCGAGCATTACAAACTCATTGCCGTGAATGCAGCCTTTATCTATTCAGAATTTGTAGAAGAAATGCCTTTGCCAGAAGCTTATCAGAAAATGGTAAAAGCCATTGAATCTGGTGGATTGGGCAAGCATTTAGAGCAATTCTCGAAGTTGTTTAGTGAGAAGTTGGTGGTTTGAAATTTGGTTACATAGCACGTAGGTGCTACGGAAATGAAGAATATCATACTACTGTACATTTTGTAAAATCTTTTGAATTTCAGCCATTCAACCACTCGCAGGGTCTTGCAGACCACTCCGAGGGATTCACTTTCCTATTTTGTATAGTAGTATGGAAGAATAAATCAATTACTGAGAAATATACTTCCGAATTTGATAGAAAAAGCGTTCTATCAATCGTAAGTCTTCGGTAATGATTTGTGCCTCGCCTTGCATTTCTTGACTGAAACTGAGTTCTTTTTGGTAATTGGTTTTCAACCCATTTGGCAAGGAAATTCTGACAATGTGTTTTTCTTCTCTAGAGATAGCAGATATTGATTCTACTATTCCAGTTACTGAACCAAATTCTTCAAATGGGAAACCATTAAAACGAATCAACACTTTTTGCCCTTCTTTCACTTTGCCAAAACCAGCTTGTGGCACAGAAGCAATTCCGAATAGGTTTTTAGAGTTGGGTAAAATTACCATCACTTCATCATTAGCATTTACAAACTGATTATTTGACCAGAATTTAAAAAAGGAAACTTTGCCAGCAATTGGAGCTTGCAACAAATAGCGTTTCTCCCAAGTTGTCATACTTGCTTCTAAATTCAGACTTGCTTGTTTGAGCGATTCCAAAAATTTCGTTCGCTCTTCTCGGTAGTTTTGTCTCAATTCCAAAATTTGAGCCTCTAACTCCTGAATGCGAATATTGGAATTGATTCTATCCAAATCAGAACGCTCTATTGTGAGCTTTTCCGCTAAAAAAGCCTTTTCTGCATTGGCGAGTTCCCGTTCGGTAATTACTTGTTTTCCAAACAGTATTTTATCAACTCCAAACTGCTTTTCTGTCAATGAAAAATCAGTTTGCATAATTGCCTTCTGCCTGGAAAGCCCTTGTGAAAGTTGCCTTTGCGAAATAATTTTCTGTCGGGTTTGGGCAATTTTCTCATCGTAGAAATTAGCGCGTTCAAAAATCCAATAGTCTTGGTAGGCTCGGAAAAACTGCGTGTAAGAAGATTGCATTTCCCCCAAGCTTAAACCATGATTTATGGAATTGGCTTGATTAGATTTTCCTGACTTTTGAGAGATTGCTCCAAAAACCAATTTGCCGATTGAATCTGATTGCAGTAGATTTTGGTAAAATGGAAGAAAATCAGCTTTCAAACTCTTCCAATCTTCGTAATCGGCTGGGTTGTCAATTACCGCCAAAGTCTGCGAAGCTTCCACCGTTTCATTTTCGGAAACGAATAAATGGGAAATTTTTCCGCTACTCAATGCTTTCACACTCGATGGCGGCTGTGTGGTTGTTATGGTTGCGCTCGCCACTACCACATCAGGATATTTGACATAGATGGAAAGCAGAACCATCAGAATTACCACGCCAAAAATAACTGTAATGCCCCAACGAATCAGCCAATTGGGCGGTTTGCTGAGAATTTCTTTTACAGATTCGGAGCGGAGGGAAATTTCAGTTGGGTTCATGATAAATTGTATGAGGTATTTTCAGCAGAAATGTAATGCGAAAATAAGACAAACTTTTCTATCCCAAAACCTCTCTCAAATAAAACTTCGTATTCTCGATTGAATAGAGCTGGGGAAGCTCATAGCCGTTTATGAAAAACGTAGGCGTGTAATTAACTTCGTGGGTTTCACTCCAAATAGCTTGCCTTTTTAGGCTTTCTTCCACTTCTGAGCTTATTGTTTTGGTTGGATATTTCTTCCTCCAACTCTTGGAATCAGAATTTGCGTACCATTCTGCTAAGGCTTCTTTTTGGGTGGTTGGATTTTGAAGCATCAAAATCTGTTGGGCGATTTCGGATGGGGAAACGAAACGGAATTTGAAACGGACAGTTTCTGCAAACTCCCAAAACAGACTTTCCAATTGCTTGTGCGCTTTTGCGCAAGGTTTGCAGAACGGATTAGTAATCATCAGAATTTCATGGTCAGAGTCCAAATTACCTAAAACCATTTCTCCAGCAATGTTGCCAGTCTCCACAAACTTGCTTTTTTCCAACAAGCTCCCGAAAACTTCTCCATCCATTTTGAAAGAGTTCAGTTCTTGTTTGGTTGGATTGAGTTGTTGTGACTTTTGCCACCAAGGTTTGGCGAACAACCAAAATGCGGTGGGAATGGCAAAACCTAAAGTCAGCAATTGCAGGTTTGGGACATTCAAAGTTGGAAAAGTTGAAAGATTCAAAAATTGGAAACCCAAGGCAAACTCCAGCCAAAGTAAAACCAACACTCCCAAGCAAAGCGGGCACCATTGTTTGACTACGAATTTCTGATAATAGACTGAGAACAAAGTATAAGGCAACGCCAATACACTCAGCCAAGCCAAAAAAGGAAGCGTTTGGATTGAGCCAACCCAAAACGAAGAAAGTAACAGCACGAAAAAACCACCAGAGAAATAGACTAAACCCAATTCGGAAAGACTGAGCCAACCGAAAAGTTTGGAAGCTTTAGAATCCAACACAGTTTGGCAACTTGTTTTTTTGGACACATTGCACAATTTCTGAACCAACGAATTGTTTTGGTCAGATTGGGCAATAAGCAAAAGAACACTCAAAGCAATTCCGATGACTTTCAGAAAAGCCATTCCTGCAAAAGTTAAGTTTTGGAGTTTGAAAATTGTAAAGCCGAGAATTAGAAGAGCAATGAACACCAAAGCTGATTTTCTAAAAACGCCTAGCTTCTCCGCCTTTTTATTCGCTTTATAGTTTGGCTCTTTAGAATTAGAATCAGGTTCTGCCAAAATGGTAATGCCCGACCATTTTTCTGAGAACTCTGCAAGCGACTCTGAAACTGAACCTGTTTTCGGATGCTGATAATAGATTTTATTGTCAGTCAACTTCTCCAAAACCACAAACTCCTCATCTGCCAAATAGGCAATGGCTGGATAAGGAATCTCCGACAAATCTTCCGCCTCCAATCGAACGGTCATGTTCGGGATTTTGTAGTCGAAAAGCAAATTGGAAAGTGTGGAGAGGGAATTTTGAGGAAGGGGATTTAGGTAGTGATTGGTAAATGAGATTGACTGGGAGTTGAGGTAGTGTTTGAGTAGTTGGCTCATTATAGAATAAAGTGGTTGAAAGACATTTACAAGCGCTCAAATATTCTTAACGCAAAAATTTTTTGATTTAATAAGACTTTCTCATAAATAGTAGTGCCTACAAGTATTCCTGAATCATGGGTGATAGTTTTGGTCGAAATCAGCAAGCCATCTATGTTTTTATAATCTTCGTATTTAGTAATTTTATCAGGAGCGTGTTCCAAATGAGAGTATGCAAGTAAATATGAATCTTTTTCAAAAAGATAAATCTGATTACTAACAAACCGATAAGAGCATAATATTGCATGGTAAGTTTCTCCATTAATTTGCTTTTCCCCTTGATAGATTGCATTTTGAGCCGTCTCAATCTTCAGAGGCTCACCTACTTTAGTTAGTTCCATTATAAATTCACTTTGGTCTTTTGGGAGATTGAAATTCATTCCTCCATCTGAAGCATACCAGTATTGTTTTCCATTGTATCCAAACTGTGCATTCTCGTCTCTTTCTATATACATTTCACAGTAGAATAAACTATCCTGATATATATTTATAACTTTACTCTTCTTACCGTAGAAGTTTTCTTTCGAAACTTTTTCTGATTGGTTTTCGAGACCTACGTAAGAAATCGTATCTATTCTCGATTTAACATTTTTCCAGTTTTCAAGTCTCCCAGTTGCCTCATAATACCTTTTAAGTATAAATGAAGAACTTGAATCGGCTAAATTTTGACTTAAAGCACAATTTGCCAAAAGGATAATAAAAAAAAACAAGCTAGTCTTCTTCATAAGGTGTTTAACATCTACTTAAAGTGAACATTTATATTAAAATCAACAAGATGGCCATAACCACTTGTTAATTTTAATAATTCTGGAATAATTAGGCATCACAACCCGCATATATTTCACGCATACAAACATGAAAACCTACAGTACCTGGTGTTTCTCCACCCATAATTTCGCATGTAAAAGGAGCTGCCTGTTTGCAAACTGACAATTGCTCAGCACGTCCTCCCTTCACATTCTTCATCTCATTCACACTCATTTTCTTACCTGCAAATTTTGCGAAATTCTTCATAATTCTCTTTTTTAAATTAAAACGATTGATTTTACAACTCTTGCGTTGGCCAACAAAAGAATTAATGCAAACCTAAACCACAAAACGTTGCAGAATTTGCAAATCCTGTTAATGGCGTTGCAAAAAGTGAGAATGATGTGAATGAAAGAACGTTAAGCTGAGTGTTTTCTCCAACAAGCTCCCGAAAACTTCTCCATCCATTTTGAAAGTGTTTAGTTCTTGTTTGGTTGGATTGAGTTGTTGCGATTTTTGCCACCAAGGTTTAGCAAGCAACCAAAATGCGATGGGAATGGCAAAACCTAAAGTCAGCAATTGCAGGTTTGGGACATTCAAAGTTGGAAAAGTTGAAAGATTCAAAAATTGGAAACCCAAGGCAAACTCCAGCCAAAGTAAAACCAACACTCCCAAGCAAAGCGGGCACCATTGTTTGACTACGAATTTCTGATAATAGACTGAGAACAAAGTATAAGGCAACGCCAATACACTCAGCCAAGCCAAAAAAGGAAATATTTGGATTGAACCAACCGAAAATGAAGAAAATAATAGCACAAGAAAACCACCAGAGAAATAGACCAAACCTAATTCGGAAAGACTGAGCCAACCGAAAAGATTGGAGGCTTTAGAATCCAACACAGTTTGGCAACTTGTTTTTTTTGAAGTATTGCAAAGTTTCTGAACCAATGAGTTACTTTGGTCAGATTGGGCAATGAGCAAAAGTACACTAAAACCAATTCCGATGACTTTCAGAAAAGCCATTCCTGTAAAAACTAGGTTTTGGAAGTTGAAAATTGTGAAACCGATAATTAGAAGAGCAATGAACACCAAAGCTGATTTTCTAAAAACGCCTAGCTTCTCCGCCTTTTTATTCGCTTTATAGTTTGGTTCTTTGGAATTAGAATCAGGCTCTGCCAAAATGGTAATGCCCGACCATTTTTCGGAGAACTCTGCAAGCGATTCGGAAACCGAACCTGTTTTCGGATGCTGATAATGGATTTTGTTGTCAGCCAAATTCTCCAAAATCACAAACTCCCCATCTGCTAAGTAAGCAATGGCTGGGTAGGGAATGTCTGTCAAATCTTCCGCCTCCAACCGAACAATCATGTTCGGGATTTTATAATCGAAAAGAATATTTGAAAGTGCGGAGAGGGAGTTTTGGGGAAGGGAATTTAGGAAGTGACTGGTAAATGGAATTGCTTGGGAGTTGAGGTAGTGTTTGAATGTGGAGGTCATGGTTGTTACCTTGCTTTATTCTCAATATGGCTTGAATTATTCAGTAGGAAATTATTATATATCTGAAAACCTAATTTCAACCCTTCGATTTAGAATTCTTCCTTCTTCAGAATCATTACTACTGATAGGAATTGTATCCCCTTTCCCATCAACTGAGATGTATTCTTTCCTAAGCCCTTTACTGACTAAATAATTTGCAACACTTATAGCTCTTGCCCTTGACAATTTCAAGTTAAATAAACTTCCCCCAACTGAGTCGGTATGACCAATGATTGTTATTCTCTTTCCTACCTTACTCAATCCAAATGCCAGTTTATCTAATACAGAATGAGAAGCTGAGTCTAGTTTGCTACTATTGTACTCGAAGCGAATATTTTCAAACAACTCAATACCTCTAAATTTTTCCACTGTAAAATCATTCCCTACAAACTGAGCGGAGTCTTTGACCACCGAAACTTTGTCAATATAGCAGGAAGTCTCAAATGGAAACTTAGAAATATGAGACCAAGGAATTGATTTACCAACTCTTGCAACATCCTTGGTATTTATACTGTATTTTTCCACTTTGTAAAGCCTTGATTTTTTCCCAAGAAACTGACCTACTATTATATATTTTTCGCCCCCTTTTGCCACATACCTACCAGTAATTTCAGTCCATTCTTTATTGTCAATAATTTTACCACCCATACTTGCTGAAGGAATATTGAGTTGTTTTGTGGCTGAATGCGCTTTCTTTTCATAATCAAACCCAATTCCAATATCATTGCTAGAAACAGTAGCATAAGGAGAAATTCGTGCTTTAATTTTCACCAAATATACTATGCCTGTATCTAATGGCTCAATCAAATGTCCTAATGTATAAAAGCAGTGATTTTCTCCTAATGTGGGGAAATAATGATAGGCTATCTCTATCTGTGATGAACTAAGCTCTCTATCTTTGTTTGCTAACGGACGTCCCACAAATGGGAGTTGAGTATCAATTTGATACCAATTTTTTAAACTTACTTTCTCTTTTCCCTGCTCAATTAAAGTATCTATTAATTGGAACCCCCCATCAACTACAAGCTCTTGAGATTTGACGATAATTACTTGAAAGAGTGCAAAAACTAAAATTATAAATATTTTCATCTGACCTCTTTTGTGTAGCCGATTAGGCATGATTATGTTCCTAATCGGCTTATTTTTATTATGATGCACTTATAGTTGCATGTTCATGAACAAAACATCCGCTACCATAGCTTCTACACCAAGTATTAGCAATTTCTTGTGTAGCATGGCGAGACATAGCTCCATTGGCATAATGAACAACCCAGAGACCTCCTTTTACTTCATTCATCTCTGTTTTACTCATTTTCTTACCTGCAAACTTCTCAAACTTTTTCATAATTCTACTTTTCAAATTAAAACGATTGATTTTACAATCCTTGCGTTGGCCAACAAAAGAATTAATGCAAACCTAAACCATAAAACGTTGCAGAATTTGCAAATACTGTTAATGGCGTTGCAAAAAATGAGAATGATGTGAATGAAAGAACGTTAGGCTGAATGTTTTCTCAAAAAATGGCTGAAATCTGTTAGTAGTTTCTTACAGTTTAAAACTCCCCATCTTCCAAATAGGCAATGGCTGGGTAGGGAATGTCTGTCAAATCTTTCGCCTCCAACCGAACAGTCATATTCGGGATTTTGTAGTCGAAAAGCAGGTTGGAAAGTGCAGAGAGAGAATTTTGAGGAAGGGAGTTTAGGAAGTGATTGGTAAATGGAATTGCTTGGGAGTTTAGGTAGTGTTTGAGTGTGGAGGTCATATGGTTGTTGAATCAATTTACTGTTTCTTTGAGTCGATTGAATGCCTGTTTTAAATTAGCATTAGATGAATGCGCTATTTTACCAGAAAATTTAGCAAGTAAATTTTCTAAAAGACTTCTTTCAGCTTCGTTCTTATTTATATTTTTGATTGCTTCTAACAATTGATTTTCATTAAAATTACTACCAAATTCAACTACCGATTTTGCATAACTATTCCAATCTGATTTGCTCGGATAGTATGCTAAGTCAGATTGGGAAACTAATTTTTCTTTTCCACTCAAATCTGTCAATAGAATTTTGCTTCTAATTCGTTCGTACTTTGTACTGTCTCCGCCAGAAAAAGTAAGGTTTCCAATTTCCCGCCTGTAAATGAAAAACATCAATTGGCTTATCTCATTTTCTCCTACTTTTTCGGAGAATACTTTCTTGTTTTCCTCTAATAGTTTAAAACCTTCGCTTTCTGTGGAAAAAACATATTCTTTGATGAGTTGGTAAGATTGCGGAGAGACTTTTGATTCAGGTTTGAGAGATCGGAAATATTCATCCAATACAGAGTTATAATTTAAACCATGCTCCTTGAAAACATCTACATAAAGTTTTATAAACTCGAAACCTCTTTTACTTTCTCCATACTTTTTCTTTAGCTCCACCAAATTTCTAGTTGGGTCGAGCGTATTTTTTGCAATCTGCAACAAGTCCGATGCGTTTTTATAGCCTTCCACTCGTAGAACTTCCTTGCCAGAGAAATCTAAAAACAGCAGGGTCGGATAGGAAGTTATTTTGTAAGATTTTGCAATCGGCAAACCTTCTTCACTTTCCATGTTCATTCTGGTATTCACGAAATTCTCATTAAAAAACCTCGCTACTTTTGAATCTTTGAAGGTTTTCTCCTCCAACCATTTGCAAGGTCCACACCAAATGGTGTAAGCATCTAGGAAAATGAGCTTTTGTTGTGTTTTGGATTTAGATTTTATGGCATTGAAATTAAGTAATTCCTCAAATAGAATCTCCGAATTGGCATTTTTAGAATTGAGTTCAAAAATAAATTCGGTTCTCCTATTTTTATCATGAGAAAGCGAATCTGCTTTTTGTTCGCCCAAACCTTTCGCAATGAGGCTTTGCCTAGCAATTCCTTTGCTTTCCAAGTAATTTTTCACTTCCTCCGCTCGCTTTTGAGAAAGTAAGCTATTGGCTAAACTATCTCCTGTGCTATCAGCAAAGCCTTTTATAATTACTTGATTGAATAACAAACTATTCTCGGTCAAGTAATTTGCCAGTTTGTCTAGTTCTCTAGTAGAGTTTGTGTTGAGTTTGGAACTTCCCACTCCAAAATAAATATTTTCAATTTCTATTTTGGCGTTTTTGAGTTGCTTAGAGATTGCTACTTGTTGCTTTGATTTGAATTTTCCAATCTCTTTTTCAGTCGCTTTTCTGACCAAAAAATCATCTACATAATGGTAAGCAGAAAAATGTCTGAGAGAATACTTGCTAGTTGTAGCAAGCGTATCGAATTTAGTATTTTCCACTCCAAAAAAATTACCTACTGACATGTATTTGTAGGATTCTTTCGCTTCAAACACACCTGAAATTTTTCGCCATTCTATTGTGTCATAACTAATTTCTGATAGATTGACCTGAGGGTTTGCAATAATTGGACTTTGATACGAGTTTTTGGTAAACACTTTGTCTGTTGAGAAAAGTAAGCCTAAATTATTGCTAACCAAATCATCGGAAGAAGTTTTAACCCAAAATTCTGCGTAGTAGAATGAATTCGACTGAAGAGTTTGCGTAAGTGTGGTTTGGAACTGCTCTCCCAAACTAAAGAAACCCATATGAGTAGTACCTGACTTGCTCTTAAAAGGTTTTCTTATTCGGCAACTTGAAGATATTTTTTCATTCTTTATATCAGGGCTTCCGCTGGAACAGGCGGACTCCCAATCCCAAACTATCTTAGAGAAATCGTTGTTGTAAATATCCTCACAGTTGAGACGGTTCATTTGCTCAAAACTCGGATTTGGAACGAGATTTTGGGAAAAGCAAATGTTATTTAAAAAGATTTTACTTAAAAGTAGAATAAGGTATTTTTTCATTCGAATAGATTAAGAGAGCATCTCTTACGATGCTCTCTGTTTTTTTTAACCACATGTCTTTTTGCACCTTGCCAACCCATCTGCATCTTCTTCCCAATATGCTTCACACTTACCTGCGCCTTGAAGTGTTTTTGGGCATCTAGCTTTCAATCCTCCCTTCACATTCTTCATCTCCTTCACACTCATTTTCTTACCTGCAAACTTCTCAAACTTTTTCATAATTCTACTTTTCAAATTAAAACGATTGATTTTACAATCCTTGCGTTGGCCAACAAAAGAATTAATGCAAACCTAAACCATAAAACGTTGCAGAATTTGCAAATACTGTTAAT
>JBLIFI010000096.1:0-11983 GCA_047633715.1 Flammeovirgaceae bacterium | reverse complement strand
CATTGTAGTGTATTTTACGAAATCTGACTATTTATTTTTTCGTCAAAACAAATATAAGGCTTTTGCAAAATACAATTACCGTAATTTATTGATTATCACTATTGTACGGTAATTTTAATCTCTACAAGTTAAGGAGCCTAAGAGTGGACACTCATCACAGCGTTCGAGTATGACGCCTTAAAACCCTTATTTTTTTGCTCGAAAATGTTTTTTATTTTAAATTCCTCGTTATTTAAAATAATATTGCGTAATTCTGCATTTTAATATCTACATCACATTTAAAACGTTATCAAAACGTTATCAAAATTTTTAAATTACCCTCCCCCAGTAGTATAAAGTACCTACTACTAATTCTAGTTAGTACCTTCTTATTTTCATGTAATGATAATGCCATTGAGAAAGGCAAGGAAAAGGTTTCTGTAGTGAATGGTCGCTTGAGATTTGACAAGTTACAAGACTTGCATGATTTCATGACTTATGCAAAAAATACAGATGACTTGACTTACGAAAAGAAAATGAAGGAATTCGAAGCGCAAGGCTTTGTTCCTTTGCAGTATGACCGTAGCGAACATGACGAAGAACTAATGTTACAAGTCCAAGCAAGAAAGTTAGTTGAGTTGGATGCTTATAACAATGCCAACCCTGCTAGTAGAATTCAAAGCTATGAGATTGATGATGAGGACGAACTAATTGCTGACCCTTATTACGCATCAATTTTAAATCAAGGAAGGGAAGTACAGGTAAGTGAAAATATATATAAATACACACCTGATGGGTTGTATTCTACTGGTGCTGACAATGAGCAAGCATTGAATGATTATTTGGAGAATGGAGATGGAACTTTAAAAACCATCGAGGCATGTATAATAGACTATCCAAGAACAGAAGGTGTTTATTTAATCGAATACCCCATTGATGGTTGTGGAGGAGGTGGTTCTGGCGGAGGTGGAAGTACAGTTCCCGAACCGAACTTAGACGATTTCGGACTCTGTACAGATAACAAAGGAGGTTTATGGCAGGATATTTTTGGCCCAAAAGTAGAGTGCATCGATAAATGGGATGATAGAAGAAGGGTTAAAACTAAAGTATGGAATCAGAATTACTTTCTTTACTCATCAATTGGTATCTCTGTAAGAGCTCAAAAACGTTCATTAAGAGTATAGTGGGCTTATAAAGTTGATGAACTTAGGTTGGGTATTAGAAATGCAACGTTTGAGTATCCTGAAATAAATATGCCTTGGCCCACACTCGGAGTAGGCTATTATTACACCACTCGCTCTGGGATTAGAACAGACCAATTTGGGAGAGTCGTGAATGTGAGTTCATTTCACCCAGTCGATTTATTTAGCACCTTCCCTGTTCTCGATAAAGACCATGAATATTTTGAAATATATACCAATAGTGGGTTTGTTAGAAGTTTATTAGGTACAAGTAAACTTTACGATTTGTCTGGTAAAGACATTAATGACCAAGTTAAAAGTCTAGCACAGCAATCTGTAAGATCTTTATGGAATACAGGAGAAGGATTATTAGAGGCAAATTCGCCTATTCTTGCTGTTGAATTAGGAAGTTTTACTGAACCACTAATGTTTACTTACGCTAATTGGTCAACAACAAGAACCGATCAAAATGATATTAAGTGTGTATTTGATTGGAATACTGCTGAAATCGGAGTTAAATATAGTTCAAGTGGAGGATGGAGTCCTAATTTGGCTACAACATCACAATCTTATAGAGCATTATCTCTTTTCGGATATGGTCTTGGAAGAAGAGGTAGTAGCTGGAAAGGAAGTAATGTTCGATTTAACGACTAATCACATATCTCTTTTTTAATAAGCCTGTGCAAACTCTTTAGCTTGTACAGGCTTATATATCTATTTTATTATGAGAAGCACATATGTAGTTTTACTTATTGTTCTAATATCCTCCCAAATTAAAGCACAATCTGTAGAGAAATCAATTACAGGAGTTCAAGTAGGCTATTTGGGTGGGTGGGTTCATCACGAAGTTAGACTTGCCGATAAATTATCTCTCCGAGCAGAAGTAGGACTTGATATGATGTTTTTTGGTGGTCTCTTCTTTGCAGAAGATGTAAGTCATGTAATTGGGCCTGTCATTGCACTAGAACCAAGATGGTATTATAGCTTCAATCGTAGAGCTAGAAAGTCTAAAAGAATAGATAACAATATTGGGAGTTTTGTAACCCTCAGAGCGAGTCATCATTCCAATCTTTTTGCAATTTCTAATTTAAACGATGTGGAAATAGTTCCAGACCTCTCTTTTGTTCCCACTTGGGGAATTCGTAGAGTGATTGGAAAACACCTCGCACTAGAAGCTGGATTGGGTATTGGATATCGTTACTTTTTTGAGAAAAGCGTAGGATTTAAGGAAAATTCAAGTGAAGTAGATGCGAATTTACATCTTAGAATTGGCTACAACTTTTAAAAGAACGGACTGATGAAAATTACATACTATTTACTTCTAGTTTTTACAATATTTTTAATTTCCTGCACACGAACCAGGCAAACCGTCCGCCCTGCTTACGGTTTGGCAACTACTGAAAATCCTTTACTTTTGGTCAGAATAGACGAAAATCAAGTTCCGAGTCCCCAATGGCTAGACAAATCTCGGTTGTACTTTGCCGACAAAGGGCTGAAATCAATTTCCTATATTTCAATGGCAGACACGCTTTACGCCAATCTGATTCAAGTGGGAAAGCTAGACGAAGTTTCTTTGAAAAAGATGGGGGAAATTACAAAAACTGACTATTTCGTACATGGCTATTTTGGTTCAAAATCTGAAAACCAAGGCTTAGGCTGGAACAGAGTGGAGGCAAACAGACGACTTTCCGTTCCAGGGAGTGACCGATGGGTAACTTTCCACCTTAAAGCCTATGATTTGCATTCAGGCAAAGAAGTGGCTTCGGTTACTACCAAAGTTCAGAGTAATGCTATGTCAAAAGAAAGAGATGATGGAGACGAAAGTCGCTATTATGTTCCTATCAATTTGAATGAAAAAGCATTTCGGAAAACACATAAGAAATTTTACAATCCGAAATAACTCAAATCTATAATCAATACCAACCCATTCCAATTCTGGAGTGGGTTGATTAGTTTTACAGCCTTTCATCAAAACATGCTCCAGAAAACTTTGCGTGTCTTCTCCAGATTGGTTCAGCAAAGCCAACAATGGGAAATTCAGATTTCGTTTCGAGAAATTGATGGAAGCGTAATAGAAATTGTCTTCGTCTTGGGAAATCTCCACAGGATAATAAACCAAAGGCGCACAAATCTGCTTTCTGCCTGCCAACTCCGAACCTGAATTGCCTGTTACCAACAGCGAGAAATACAGAAGTTGTTTTTCTTTGCTATAAACCTGTAAAACTTCCAACCACTTTTGCGCTATCGAATCTTCAATATATTGTTTGGGAAACTTCCCATTCACTAACTGTTCTTCGCCCTCCAACAAATGCAAATCCTCAATTTTGGAATCGAAAATGCTCCATAAAGTCATTTCCCGCTGGTCGGCAAGGTAACAATCTCGAAAATAGTTAATGAGTTGGTTGGGCATTGCGAATGTGGGAATGTGTTGATTTGGTAATGTGAAAATGTAAAAAAAAAGAGAAAATCTCCACTTAATAAACCTTCTTTTAGTTTATACATTTTATGAAATAGTACTGTTTGAAGAGTAATCGAGGTAGAGGTTTTCAATAATCGAAAAGGTTCATAATCAGTTTTGAAACATGAATCATGTAACCTTTTACGGAGAAAAAATACTTTATCCCTGCCTTTTTTCCTCATTTCTATTGATTACTTCGTGAGGGAATTTATAATCAACTGCTTTCGGAGCCACTCCTTGTGAAGCTAAGCGAGCTATATAATCATGCCTATCATCTATATGGTCAACTACAAACAGAAGTCCTGTATTCGCTGTTTTCGTATTTTTTCCATAACCCATTAATTGAATTTTTGCCTCCAAAATCCCTCCTGTGCAAAGGTCTTTCTCTTCCAAATCCTTCTTTAGCTTTTCTAAATAAAGCTCATATTTAGCTCGGTCTACAATCTCCAACTGACTACGAGAATCTAAAGGTGTAGGAAGAGGCAATCTCTCAAAATCCTCTACATCTATACAAAAACTACTGACATTCAGAATAGCCCACTCTATGTAATTGGGAAAGTATTTATACACATCGCTAAGTAGCTGACCTCTGTATTTACCGAAATTAAATTTATCATTAGGTGTCAACATAATAGTGATTGGTTATGAATTTGAGAATCCGAATAGCACCAAATTAGTAATAAAATTCGTAATAATCTCTAGTAGCCTTTTGCAGAGAAAAAGCACTACATTTACCGCATATTATGCGGAGAATAAAAATCTATATACACAAACAAGATGATTGGCCTCAGTTCACTTGGCAAGATTCGGAGCTTCAAAAACTACTTGGCGAGGTCAGGAATCTGCAAGGCAAGACTGTGGGCAAAATGGAAAACCTTGGTTTTGACTTGAGGGATGAAGCTTCATTGGAGACGCTCACTATGGATGTGGTAAAATCTTCTGAGATTGAGGGCGAAATGCTGGACAAGCAGGAAGTTCGCTCCTCAATAGCCCAAAGGCTCGGACTAGAAATTTCAGGCCTGGTAGAGCTAACAAGAGATGTGGATGGAGTGGTTGATATGATGCTGGATGCTACACAAAAAGCTTCAGAGCTTCTTACAGAAGACAGACTGTTTGGCTGGCATAACTGCTTATTTCCCACAGGCAGAAGTGGCATGTATAAAATACTGGTCAGTCAATGGAGAGACGATTCTACTGGTCCGATGCAAGTTGTGTCAGGGGCGATGAGTAAAGAGAAAGTGCATTTTGAAGCTCCTAAAGCAAGTAGAGTGCAGAAGGAAATGGAAGAATTTATCCGATGGTTTGATGAGCAGGAAGCAATAGACCCAGTACTAAAAGCAGGAATTGCCCATTTGTGGTTTCTCACTATCCACCCATTCGAGGATGGGAATGGCAGAATAGCCAGAGCCTTGACAGATATGCTCTTGGCAAGGGCAGATGGAATTTCCCAACGCTTCTACAGCATGTCCACACAAATTAGGATAGAGAGAAAAGGCTACTATTCCATTCTTGAGAAGACACAAAAAGGAAATCTGGATATTACTGAATGGTTGCGCTGGTTTTTGGAGTGCCTCAAGCAGGCATTACTTGCCTCTGGGCAGATTGTGGAGAAAGTATTGTTTAAGCATAGATTCTGGGACACATTTGCCCAAGAGCCATTCAATGAAAGGCAAATAAAAATGCTGAATAAACTGATAGATGGCTTCACAGGGAAACTCAGCTCTTCCAAATGGGCGAAAATAACCAAATGCTCACCAGATACGGCTCTCAGAGATATTCAGGGTTTAATAGAAAAAGGCATTCTGAGAAAAACGGAAGAAGGAGGGAGAAATACAAACTATGAATTGGTTGAAGTTGCGAGCTAGTGTTATGAATATATTGAAGCTTGGGAAATTTCCCATTCACTAATTGTTCTTCGCCCTCCAACAAATGCAAATCCTCAATTTTGGAATCGAAAATGCTCCATAAAGTCATTTCCCGCTGGTCGGCAAGGTAACAATCTCGAAAATAGTTAATGAGTTGGTTGGGCATTGCGAATGTGGGAATGTGTTGATTTGGTAATGTGAAAATAGAGAAAAAGAGTGGGAGTCGCCATCAACAAGAATAAAGAGAAAGGAAATGGGTAATCTATTTAATGTAGGTTCTTCTTCCTTGAAGAACCCTTCTTAACTGAAATCATCAAATTCAGGCAAGTAATTCTATGGAATTTCTATTGAAGTAGATTTACTTCATATTTGCCAATCAAGGCTTTTTCTGAATTGAAACAAGGTTTTCGTGCTATCTTTTATTCCTCTGGGAAGAGGAATCTACGGAATGATATCACAGCCATTCAAATTGTATCAAGAAAATGAACTGCCATCTTAATTAGTATTTGCTAAGTTTCACAAGGTTGTGGATGACATCTGCCATCCTTCGTGTTTTTCTTTGAAGGCGTAGCCGAAAAAGAAAAACACGAAGGATGGAGACAGAAAAGTTGATTATTTTTGTTTTACCACAAACTCAAATAATTATGCAACAAGTCTATCATTCAAATGCCACAACGAATTTACACATTCGCAACGAGATTCAAAATAGTCCTGAATCGAATATGGCTCTGGCAATCAGATTCAAAACCTCCGAGAAGACTATCTCAAAGTGGAAAAATAGGGACTTTATCCAAGATGCTTCCTGCACGCCTTTAACCATCAAATATGCCTTGACGGATTTGGAGAAGGTATTGGTAATCAGTCTTCGGAAATCGACTTGGATGTCGCTTGACGATGTATGGGAGACACTTATGGTTACGAATCCTAAAATAACGCAAGCATCGGTCTATCGGGCTTTCGTTAAGGAAGGTATTAATACCGTCCCTGCTGAGAAGAAGGAAAAGGCAAAGAAATTCAAGGAATATGAGCCTGGGTATCTGCATATAGACGTTACCTATCTACCCAAATTCAAGGGGCAGTCCTATTACCTCTTCGTTGACATCGACCGTTGTACCAGAGCGATGATTTACTGGGTTTACGAGAATAAGACTGCCGAGAATACAGAGGATTTCATGGATAGATGCCTTGAGTTCTTTCCTTTTCATATCTCTCATATCCTGACAGATAATGGGCTGGAGTTCACAAATAGGCTATTGGTCTCAAAAAAAGGAAAGAAGTGTACCAAGCCATCCAAAATGGATGTTAAATGCAAAGAAAACAAGATAGACCATCGATTGACCGCTCCATTCACCCCCAAGACCAATGGGATGGTAGAAAGGGTAAACGGGACAATCAAGAACAATACAATACTGAAGATTAAATACCAGAACCACCTTGAAATGAGGCAGGATTTAGCAAAATTCCTGTCCTACTACAATATTCATAGGAGGCACGGCTCTTTGAGAAGGGAACTGAATGTGAAAACACCTTTGGATGCAGTACAAAAGTGGTATGAATTCAAACCTGAACTATTCAAAATAACACCTGATGAATTCAAAAATAATATTCTAAATTTACAAGATGATTTAATCAACTCAACGTCAACAACCTTGTGAAACATGACAAGTATGATTATCATACTTACTTGTTAGCAAGTGAGTATTAGAAAAAAAAGCTATTACAGCAACCTATCTACTTTATTTTGTAGATAGGCTTTTTTTGATAAAAATAAATAGTAGGTATTGCTTATTGTGAATCCAAATAGCATTACACTGCCAATCTGTAAGTGGTTTATTCCACTTATATTCTTTCCCAAAAAAAAACACATGCTTAATACTTGCAGTTTACGTTAGGAGTGTTAGTTTTGTTACTCTTCCCCAAATCAAAAAAACGAACTCAAGTAATGAATACAGCTAGCCACAATAAATTAGTCTCTTTTATCTGGTCAATTGCAGATGATTGTCTGCGTGATGTCTATGTAAGAGGAAAATACAGAGATGTAATTCTACCAATGGTGGTGTTGCGTAGGCTCGATGCTTTGCTAGAACCTACTAAAGAGGCTGTGAAGGAAGAGGTAGAATTCCAGAAAACAGAGTTGGAAGTTGCCGTGGGAGATTGGGATGTGGCAAGTATGCAGAACGTAACGAAATATGTGTTTTTCAATACGAGTGAGTGGACACTCCGCAAGCTGAAAGAAACTGCTACCAATAGCCAACAGATTCTATTGGCAAATTTTGAGGACTACCTCAATGGTTTTAGCGATAATGTGAAGGAAATTATTAGTAAGTTCAATCTCAGAAGACAGATTGCTCACATGGCAGACAAAGATGTGTTGCTAGATGTGCTAGAGAAGTTCACTTCTCCCTATATCAATCTTACGCCTTTTCAGAAAGAAGACCCCGAAGGAAAAAAACTACCACCATTGTCTAATTTGGGAATGGGTTATGTGTTTGAGGAGTTGATTCGGAAGTTCAATGAAGAAAATAATGAAGAGGCTGGAGAACATTTCACGCCAAGGGAAGTAATTGATTTGATGACTCATTTATTGTTTGACCCAATCAAAGAAATTTTGCTACCTGTGATGACCATTTATGACCCTGCTTGTGGTTCGGGTGGAATGCTGACTGAGGCGCAGAATTTCATTAAAGATGAGGAGGGAGAAATTAAGGCAACAGGCGATGTGTATTTGTTTGGGAAGGAAATTAACGATGAAACCTACGCCATTTGTAAGTCTGACATGATGATTAAGGGGAACAACCCTGAAAATATCAAAAATGGTTCAACTCTGGCGACTGATGAGTTTGCTGGGACAAAGTTTGATTTCATGCTATCCAACCCACCTTATGGGAAATCTTGGAACTCGGAATTGAGATATATTAAAGATGGCAAAGCAGTGATTGATGCTCGGTTCATCGTAACACTAGCCGACTATTGGGGCAATATGGAAGAGGTAGATGCCACACCTCGCTCTTCGGATGGGCAATTGCTGTTTCTGATGGAGATGGTGAGCAAAATGAAAGACCCCACCAAAGATGGTTCTAGCGATTTGGGTTCTCGTATTGCTTCGGTGCATAATGGGTCGAGTTTATTCACGGGCGATGCTGGAAGTGGTGAAAGTAATATCAGACGATTCATTATTGAAAATGATATGTTGGATGCCATTATCCAAATGCCTAATAACTTTTTTTACAATACGGGAATCACCACTTATGTGTGGCTATTGAGCAACAACAAACCTGCTAACCGCAAAGGAAAAGTACAGTTGATTGATGCAGGACAACGCTACCAAAAACTCCGCAAGAATTTGGGAAATAAGAACTGCGAGTTTGCGCCAGCGCATATTGAGGAAATTATGCAGGCTTACCTGAATTTTGAGTCGATTGAGCGTACTACCAATGATGGACTCGCCAGCCAAGTATTTGAGAATGCTGATTTTGGTTATTACAAGGTTACAATCGAGAGACCTAAAAGATTGAAGTCGCAATTTTCAACAGAAGCGATTGAACGTTTAAGGTTCGATAAATCGTTGAGTGAACCCATGCAGTATGCTTTTGAAGCCTATGGCGAACAGGTTTACAGCTCCATAGGGAAATTTGCGGAAGAATTATTGGCTTGGTGCGAGGAGAATGACTTGAATTTGAACGCCAAAAAGAAAAAGCAATTGGTTTCATCTGAACTTTGGGAGAAGCATCAGCTATTACTAGATACGGCAAAATTGCTAATGGAAGAAATTGGAACAGCTCTTTACACTAATTTCAATGACTTTAGTAAAAAAGTAAGGGCTGTTTTGAAAGCAAAAGAACTAATACTCTCCAACTCAGAAAAAAAGGCAATTTTAGACGCAGTAAGCTGGTATGATGAAACTGCGGACAAGGTGCTGAAGAAGCAGGAAATAATACTAGACAGAGGAATAACAAAAACACTTGATTATTTGGATTGCACCGTAGCCGAACTACCTAATTACGGCTACTTCCCTACCGAGAAAAAAGGTATTTATTCGGTGTATGAAACAGAGAGCGATTTACGAGATTATGAAAACGTGCCTTTGGCAGAAAACATACAAGACTATTTTATCCGAGAAGTGAAACCTCATGTAGATGAAGCATGGATAGCTCTTGACCGCACCAAAATTGGCTATGAAATCAGTTTCAACAAGTATTTCTACCAACACAAGCCACTACGAGAATTGGAGGAGGTAAGCCAAGAAATTCTGACTTTGGAGCAGGAAAACGAAGGTTTGATTATGGAGATTTTGGGGAGGTGAAATATTAAGTTAGATTTGATAAGAACTACATGCAAGAATAACTCATGCTAAACAGAATAGAAATAGAAAACTTCAAATCTATTAGAGAAATGAAGTTAGAACTGGGCGATATCAATGTACTGATAGGTGCAAACGGAGTAGGGAAAAGTAATTTTATTAGCTTTTTCTCTTTTCTGCACGCTATTTATTCCCAAGAACTCCAATTATATGTGGCTAACCAAGCTGGTGCAGACAACCTCCTCTACAGAGGCTCTAAAAACTCTGATTACATTTATAGCCGTGTGGAGTTCAACCACATAAATGCTTACCACTTTTCTTTGATTTCAGATAATCAAGATGATTTGTTTTTTGAGTTTGAAGCAGACCAGTTCAATAGGGAAGAAGGCGGTCAGGGGGCTTCTGGTTGGCACAACAAAAAATACGGAGAAGGGCATAGAGAAAGTTTACTTCCTGACCTAAAATATAAGAGGCATAAGTATGTGCAAGAATATTTGAGTTCCTTCAAAGTCTTCCATTTCCACGACACAAGCCCTACTGCGAAAGTAAAGCGAAAAGGAGCAATAGACGACAATCATTTTCTGCGGGAAGATGCGGGGAACTTGGCGGCTTATCTATTTTGGATGCAGGAAAAATTCCCCAATTCATTCAGAAAAATTGAAAAATCGATTTCCTCTGTAGCTCCATTTTTCCAAGGATTTGACCTGAAACCCGATAGAAATAGGGAAGATAAAATTCAGTTGGAATGGAAAGAAAGAGATTCTGATATGTACTTGAACGGAATGCACTTATCTGATGGCACGTTGAGGTTCATGGCATTGGCAACCCTATTGCTACAACCCGAACCTCCGAGTGTCATTATCATAGATGAACCAGAATTGGGCTTGCATCCGTTTGCCATTCATAAGCTGAGCGGATTGATTGAGAAAGCCTCTGCACACTCTCAAATAATCATTTCTACTCAATCTACCACTTTGGTAAATAAGTTTGAGCCAGAAAACATCATTACGGTAGATAGGGAAAATGGGCAATCTGTTTTCAAGACACACAATAGCAAGGAACTGGCAGGTTGGCTAGAAAATTACAGCATTGGGGAAATCTGGAATAAAAACATTATTGGAGGAAGACCATGAAAGATTTATACATTATTGTAGAAGGTCAAACCGAACTGGAGTTTATGAACAGGTTGATGATTCCCTACTGGAGAACGCAACTTGGCTACCAAAACAACATACAGCCTATTATAGTGCAAATGAGTGGTGGAGGACATGGATTCAATAATATTGAGCACTTTAAGAATACAATTGAGCCAATCATGAACTACCAAAATGCACCCTTCATTACCTCTTTTATAGATTATTACGGCATCAACAGCGAGAAGAAAATGCCTGGCTACAAGGATTGCCAAAAGAAAGCGAATGCGCAAGAAAGAATCACTTGCTTGGAGGCAAAACTGCAAGAAGCTGTGCAACAAATAAACGAATACAGGTTTTTCATTCCCTACATCCAATTGCACGAGTTTGAGGCATTACTTTTCTCTGATAGCGAAGGGTTTGCCTATGAAGCGGAAGGGATTAAGCAGGTAGTAGCAACCGTTGCAAGTGATTTTAAAACGCCAGAAGACATCAACGATTCTTATGAAACCGCTCCCTCTAAGCGTTTAGAGGAAATCTACCGAAGCCACAAGGAAAAATTCAGCAAGGTGGCAGACGGAAACGATATTGCAGAAGAAATAGGCATCGGGAAAATGATGGAACAATGCCCTCGATTCAGAATGTGGGCAGAAAGTATAATCAGCCGACTTGGAAGCTGATAGGAGACTATGAGGGAAAGCAGTGGCATAAAAAAAAAGAAACGAAAAAGAAATTGATTTAAAAAACACTCAAAGTTCTGATAATCATATTTTTATAACTTAGTAACTCTGTTACAATATTGTAATAGAAATAAAAGAAAAAGACTCATTAGGATTGGCAGAAAAAAAATAAATAAAAATAAAAACAGAAAACAAAATAGCCAACTGCTTGATAATCAGTATTTAGTTTATTTATAAAATTTGATAATAATCAAAATAATTATAGAAATCTCACAACTAATCTTTAGTTTATTTGTAGAATTTGACAATAAGCACAAATAGTAGAATAATTATTTGATTATGTACACCACCGAGATATGGCAGTGGCATAAAAAAAAGAAACGAAAA
>JBLIFI010000095.1:0-12162 GCA_047633715.1 Flammeovirgaceae bacterium | reverse complement strand
ATAAAACGGCAATGTTCTATCGAGATAGGGGAATTGGTTTTGTTGAAAGAATCGGAAAGAAATATCAGTGGATTGCTTTTCATGAAGTAATGGCTCGTTTATCAGATAATTACAGATATAAAATAAGTTCTTTTCAACCTATTATAGTACAAGGGCCTTGGGAATTTTACAAAAGAGATATTGATGTTTCTTTTCTTTGCAAGACAAGGAACGTAAATAATAATTACAACCCTAAAATTTATAATGATACTTCATGGTTTAGCCCTCCAAAATATGACTACTGGAATCAAGAACTCAATCAATGGATAATCAACAAATCTGACCTTTCTATGTATGATGAAATCATTCTTAGGAAAAAGAATAACGAAGACTGGCTATGTTTGAAAGAAATGAAGTCTTGGAAAAAGAAAGACTCTCACAAAAATCAACAAGAAAGAGATGTCTTTCATAATCTACATGCTTACTTGCTTTTTCGTGAGGATAAAAAACAAGTATTATCGTGGCTAGAGAAAGAAGAAAGCTTTGCTGGGAAAATAGAAAATGGGAATGGGGCAACAAATTTGATGAGTCGAGAAGCCTTTTGGTCTCCACTTTGGCAGGAAAATGAAGAAAGGTACATAAATGACATTCGATTCGGTTCTGTAACAGTTGAGTCTGCCTCTGTTTTCGGAGCAGTAGAAATGTCTTCTGACAAATCTGATGCTAGTTACAATTATCTGATTCCATGTAAAGAAATTTTTGAAGGGTTAGATTTAAAATACGGTTACAACGAAGGAGAATTATTTGACAAAAAGAACAACCTGATTTCGGTAGGAACAGAAGACGAATCGTTGTTTGTTAGAAAAGACAAACTATGTAAGTTCTTGGAAAGTTCAGGGTTAGATATCATTTGGTTGCTCTATGGGGAGAAGTTTTTTTACGATTCCGACTTTTTTTCTGGTGCAAGCGCACGAAGCGAGATAAAAGCTTACTACTATTTAGAAGATGGGGAAATCAAATCCAACTTATCCATTCAATTAGATGAATAGCAAAATAGATATTTTCGCCTACCCAGCAGGCTGTGCAGATGCATTCCGAATCCGATTCTTGGGAGCTGATAAAAAATACCATAACATTTTCATTGACTCTGGATTACCACGAGCATATAAAGAATTCCTTGGAAAAGAAATCAAGTCCATTGAGGAAAGTGACGAACGAATAGACGCTTGGTTGATTTCCCATATTGATGACGACCATATTGGAGGAGTCAAAACCTATATCTCTCAAATCCAGAAAGGAAAAGAGAATGATATTGTAGATAGATGGATTTATAATGCGCCAAGACTTTACCCAGAAATCATCCAAACTCCACAATCTAAAGAACCGAGTCAAGGAATTGGAATTGAATCAGGAGATACAGTTTGGAAATACATTCAATCAGTAAATAAAATCAACTCTCTGGAAGAATTTTCCGCAACAACTTCTCCAAGCAATCTTTTAGGGTTGAAAATGACTTTTCTTTCTCCTTCAAAAGCTGATATTGAAAAACTACGCAATAAACATTCTCCAAAAACAGGAGAACCTAGCAAACCAAAATCTCCTAAAGCAAAAGATTGTCATATCAAAGTAGAGGATTTTGATTTTAGCGATTGGAAAACCGACCATTCAGAAGCGAACCGAAGTAGTATTGTCTGCTTGACTGAATATGAAAATTCAAAAACACTTTGGTTAGCAGACTCGCATTCTGAACAAGTCATCGAATCTTTGAGAGAACTGGGCTATTCAGACGAGAATCCAATTTGTTGTGATTTGGTAAAAGTGAGCCATCATGGAAGCTTCCCAAACAATTCTCCCGAACTCTACAAAATGATAGATTGTCAGAATTACCTAATTAGCGCAGATGGAAAGGGGAATCCTGCGAAGAAAACTTTGGCAATGATTCTTAGAAACCAAAATCGAGATTTGAGTAACAAATACTTCTTTCATTTCACAAATGAGGCAAAGGAATTGAAAAATATATTCGATTCTGACGGAAGTGAAGTGTTTGAGAAGTGGAATTTTGAAGTAAAATTTGTTGAAAACAATTTGCTGAAGTATTAAATCTACTCACAAATAATCGCCCCATTCCCTGCCCTGCCCTGTACACTCTCCAAGTTAGAAGCTTTGTAGATAATGAAAACGCCCAAGCAAATAAACAGCACAGGATAAATTTTCTTGAAAGCATTCCGCCATTTCAGTTGCACAAATTGCCCAGCCAGAGCCGTTCCGAGCATCAATGGGAAAGTTCCCAATCCGAAAAACAGCATATAAAGCAAGCCATCCGAGAAATTGGCACTTGCCATTGCCCCGAAAAGCGCAAAATAAACCAAGCCACAAGGCAGAAGTCCGTTGAGTATTCCAATGATAAAGGCAGATTTCTTTTGGCGAATGGCACTTCCCGTAATTTGCCCCAAACGAGAATAAAGTTGGCGGATTTTGTCTGATTTCAGCAGGAAAGTATCGAGGTTGACAGCGAGTAATCCGACTATAACCATGAGAACTCCCGAGGAAATGGAAAGCCATTTTTGCCAGCCCGAAAATGCCAACACATTTCCCAATGAACCTACAATTGCACCCAAAATGATATAAGTGGCAACTCGCCCAGAATTATAGAGTAGTTTAGAAACGATTGAGTTCTTCGGTCTGCCTTGTTGCATAGCAAACGCAATGGGTGCGCACATTCCCAAACAATGGAAACTGCCAAAAAAACCAAGAAGAAAACCACTCCAAAGCATATTTTTAGTCTTTAGTCATAAGTACAAAGTCTTTAGTATAAATCGCTGACCTTACTTTGGACTTACGACTAAAGACTTTGGACTTGTTTACTTAATCACAACACTCTCCTCATAGTAAAAATCCTTACCGCCTTTTTGCCAATCTAGCTTAATTCTCCAAAGTCCAGGTTTTGTGTTCTCCAAGCCAATTTGTTGTTGAAAATTGCTGTTTAGTTGAATGGGTTTCTGAAAATCTAATTCCTTATTAGATGGACGGAAGAATTGAACCGTTCCCTTATCTACCGAATTTAGGAAAACGATTTGCAAGCCTGTTGCCTCTTGGGAAATATTTATTTTCTCCTTGCTCGCATTGCGTTCCTTATCAATTCGAGTTTGATAGTTTATTTCATTTTCATAATAATCTTCCGAAACCAACTCCGAGTCGTAGTTGACACTACTAATTACAAAGTAGAGAATCATGCTCATAAAAAGTGCGCTGAAAAGTGTAATTCCGTGTCCCCAATTAAATTTCATAATAGTTTTTTAGTCTTTAGTCGTAAGTACAAAGTCTTTAGTTCAAGTTAAGTAAGTGGACAGAATTAGCTTCTGATTAAAATCCTTCAAGGTTTTGTCTAATTTCTAATAGTCAGCATTATAATAATCCAAACCTTGAAGGATTAAATATGTCCAGGCACTTACTTAATCCTACTTCGGACTGATGACTTTAGATTTACGACTTATTTTATTCGGCCCCATAAAATTAGTTTCCACTTTCTCCAATAGCTTCCCTTCTGAATAAATCTTGATTTCTATCTCAGTTTTTATCCCATCGAGTTCTTTTTTGGGGATTTGGATGAAGAAAACTCCATCTACTATTTCCTTGCCTTTCAGGTTGATGGTGTTTCCTACTACGGTCAACTCTCCTGAATGAGAACTTAGTTTCAGCTCTATTGCCATGTCATCTACGGTTTTGTTGGCAATTTGGAGTGTGTACAAATTCCGAATATCTCCGTTGTCTGCTTTCTGGTAGAGTTGCCCAGGCGCACGCATAATGGTAGTTTCCACAGAGTTTCGAGAAGTTAGCATGAAGCCCATAATTCCCAAAAGCAATACGGAAACAATGGTGTAGGCAATACTTCTGGCATTCCAAATAGTACGCACTCCAGTTTCAATTTCCTCTTCGGAAGCGTAACGAATCAAGCCTTCTGGGCGGTCAACCTTTTCCATAATAGAATCGCAAGCATCCATGCAAGCGGTGCAATTCACACATTCCATTTGCGTTCCGTTTCTGATGTCAATTCCCGTGGGGCAAACTCGCACACATAAATTACAATCTATGCAATCGCCCAGTTGCGGAGTGGTATCTATGAAAGCAACTAATTTTATTTTTGGGTTTGGAGCTTGCTTTTTCACTTTCCCTCTTGGTTCGCCTCGCTTGTAGTCGTAGGAAACTATGACAGATTTCTTGTCGAGCAAAACTCCTTGCAACCTTCCGTAAGGGCAAAAAGTGGTGCAGATTTGCTCTCGGAAACTAGCATAAATGTAGTAGATTGTTGCGGAGGTAATCATAACCGCCACGAAAGTTGCCCAATTTTTTGTAGGATTTCCCGTCATCATCTCCTGCAACCTTTCCACTCTAATAAAGTAGGAAAGTGCCATGTTGGCGAGCAGGAAGGAAATGAGCACAAAAAGTGTGTGTTTTGTGAGTTTCTTACGAATCTTCTCGCTATTCCAATCTTGTTTATTAAGTCGTCTTTGGGCGGGCGCATCGCCTTCAATCCAATATTCTACTCTTCGGTAAACCATTTCCATAAAAATAGTTTGCGGACAAAGCCATCCGCACCAAAATCTCCCCCAAACTACCGTTAATAGCACTATAAAGACCATGAACAGCAACATCCCAAAACCAAAAATATGGAAATCTTGTGGCACGAAAAGTTGCCCGAAAATAAAGAACTTCCTGTCAATTACATTCAGTAACAAGAGCGGTTGCCCACCAATTTTAATGAAAGGAACTCCAAACAATAAAGTCAGCAAAACAATGCTCACAATCACTCGTGCATTGAAGAATTTGCGTTTGGGCGGTTTGGTTGGGTGTAGAAAAATCCGTTTCCCATCAGTATCTACGGTAGAAATGGCATCTCTAAACGAATTGTCATAGTTGGATTTTGAAGTATTGGTTTTCATTTGGCATCAACTTTATCTTGCCAACAAAAATAGAGTTGATCTATGCGGTAATAAGTCGGTTTCGATAGGTTGAATTATGATATTTGTCAGTTTTCAGGGTTCTTCAATTGGATTGGGTAGTTTTAGAAAGGCATTGAGAATTTGTAATACTTTGTTGTAAGAGTTACTTTGTTACTTAGTTCTTTAAGACTCTGAAATATGTAACTCGTTCTCCACTAGCTGAAGCTAGTGGCAATTGAATCAGGCTTCAAACTTTCATTAAAAAAGTAAATCTATCATTCAATTGCATCCATCTTCAGATGGATGTTCTTTATAGTAACTTAAAAGCACTATTTAAAAACGTTTTTTAAGTGACGAGAATACTAATTGCACTATGAACAGAAACTATCAGGATTTACCCACAGAATTTAAGGAAATGCTTCCTATTATTTTTAGTTCGGCTACCGAAGCTATTCTGGTGGTGGATAGAAGTGGGAAAATTTTAATGGTAAATCCTGGCGCAACTCGCTTGTTTGGCTATGGAGAAGGAGAGATGGAAGGGGTTTCGGTAGATAAACTCCTGCCCGATGCTTTGCAGAAACATCATGCAAAACTGCGAGAAACTTACTACGAAAAGCCACACGCACGCCCAATGGGAGTCGGGTTGGATTTGGAGGGAATGAAAAAAGATGGGAGTCGGTTTTCGATAGAAGTCAGTCTAAACCACATGCAGTTTGAGGAAAAAATGTGTGTGGTAGCTTTCATTGTAGATGTTACCGCTCAAAGGCGTTATCAAAAGCAGTTGAAGGAATATTCTAGCCAAATGGAGCAAATGGTGCAAGAGCGAACGGCCGCTTTGGAGGAGCAAGTGATTGAAACTCAAAAGGCAGAGAAACTTGCTCAACAAAGTGTGGAAACCTATAAAATGATTGCCCGAAACTTTCCTCACGGAACAATCAATGTGTTCGATAGAGATTTGCGCTATCTTTTTGTGGAAGGAAAGGAGCTTTTTGAAATGGGAATTACGAGTGAAGAACTTTTTGGAGCTAAATATACAGAAAGGTTAGCACCCGAAATTGCCCAACTGGCAGAATCCAACCTGCAAAAAGTTTTTGAAGGAGAAGCGATTTCGTTTGAGATTGAACATCAGAAAAATTACTATAAAATCAACGCAGTTCCTTTATTGACAGATGAGCAAGGAGTTTCCCAAATTTTGGTGGTAGAGCAAAATATTACCGATAAGAAACTCGCTGAGCAGGAAATAGAAAAGGCACTCGAAAAAGAACAGAAGCTGGGTCAACTTAAATCCAAATTTGTTACGCTTGCCTCGCACGAGTTTCGCACTCCGTTGGCAACCATTTCCTCGTCTGCCAGTCTGATTGCCCGATACCAAACGACTGACCAACAGCCCAAGAGAGACAAACACATTGCTCGAATCCAATCCAGCATAAAAAATTTGACCAATCTTCTGAATGATTTCCTTTCGCTAGGAAAGCTGGAAGAAGGCAAAACCCAACCCGAACCTTGCCATTTTGATTTGGCGGAACTCTGCCAAGAACTGATAGAGGAACTTTCGCCCTTGCTGAAAGAGGGGCAACAAGTTTCTTACATTCAGAGCGGAACGGAAAGCACGGTTTTTCTTGATAGAAAGCTGTTGCATGGCGGTTTGGTTATTTTACTGTCAAATGCCATTAAATATTCTGACGAAAATCAGTTGATTCGAATTTCCCTGCATCTAAATTCGCATGAGACAAAGATTATTATACAAGATGAGGGAATTGGGATTCCCGAAGAAGACCAGTCGGGTTTGTTTTCCCGATTTTACCGAGCTTCTAACACGGGCAACATTCAGGGAACAGGCATGGGGCTGAATATTCTCAAAAAATATATGGATTTGATGGAAGGAGAAATTAACTTGGAAAGTGAGAAAGGAATCGGAACAAACGTTACGCTGACTTTTAAAAATGCAACTGGTCAGATTGATTAAATTATTGGATTTCATAAATCTCAGTTTTACTGACTCCCCAAAAATATCAGGTTAAACAATTGGTTGCCAATACTTTGGACTAACGACTAAATACTTTAGACTATTTGCCATGATCAAGATTCTACTCATAGAAGACAACTTGGAAATGCGTG
Organism: Flammeovirgaceae bacterium; assembly: GCA_047633715.1. GTDB lineage: Bacteria > Bacteroidota > Bacteroidia > Cytophagales > Flammeovirgaceae > JBLIFI01. The sequence continues at coordinate 5,125 of JBLIFI010000095.1, read as the reverse complement.
AAAACATTGCCGAGATTTTGGAACTCTCTGACTACAACGTATTTACTGCCGAAAATGGCAAAATTGGTGTGGAAATCGCTAAACAGGAGTTGCCCGACCTCATTGTTTGCGATATTATGATGCCCGAGTTAGATGGTTATGGCGTATTGAAATTGCTTTCAAGAATTCCTACCACTAGCTCTATTCCGTTTATTTTCTTGACTGCCAAATCCGAAAAAACAGATTTCCGAAAGGGAATGACCTTGGGCGCAGACGATTACCTAACCAAGCCTTTCGATGATTTAGATTTGATTGAAACCGTAGAATTAAGGCTGAAAAAAAGCCAAGTTTGGAAACGCCAAGCGGAAAACAATGGCAGTAAACTTGATAATTTCCACAAAGAAATCTCCAGTATTCGCTCTTTGGCGGAAATTGCACAAAATGGGGAAGTCATTCCCATTCCTAAGAAAAATAGGTTGTTCATGGAAGGGCAATATCCGCATGAAGTCTATTTTGTAAAAAGCGGGAAAATAAAACTCTCCAAACTCAATATGGATGGCAAAGAATATATCATTGATTTGCTTGGAGCGGGCGATTTCGCAGGGCATTTGGCAGTCATGGAAGAGGAGAAACACACCGAAACAGCTATTGTTTTGGAAGATGCCGAAGTAGTTCGCATTCCGAGAAGTTCTTTTGTGAGTTTGGTACACGGAAACCGAGAACTTACTGCCCAATTCATCAAATTGCTTTCCGACAATATTAAAGAAAAAGAAGAGCGATTGCTACAACTCGCCTACAGTTCGGTACGCCAAAGAGTGGCAGATGCGCTGTTGCTCCTGCGAGACAAGTATCAAGAAGAAGGAAGCAACGAGTTTTCCATGAACATCAGCCGAGACGATTTAGCAAACATTGTGGGAACTGCCACAGAGTCACTCATTCGCTCACTTTCCGAATTAAAAACCGAGGGAATTCTACGTATTAAAGGAAGTAAAATCCAGATTCTCCTGCCCGAAAAACTGGAGAGAATTGCTACAAAAGGGTTTTAGAGAAAGATATTAGATGTGAGACATTAGATTTTAGAAAAAACAGAATACTCATAGCCAAATATTTATGACTTCTTAAATCATATTGGACAGCACAACGCTTTTTCATAAAGCCCTGTTGGCGTGTCCCACGCCAATCTTCAAAAAACAGACGAGAATCGCCAATGTGGAAATAGGGCAATCAATCGCTCATTATACGCAGTACAAAATTGTTTTTTTTGTTGGATTTCGCAACTCGTTCATTGATGAGAAGAAACCAACCTTTCCGAAACTCGCCACAAGAGCCTGAGCATTAACCCAGTCAATCATGTTCCGCCAATTTTGGGGAACTGCTTCCTAATTTGAACGCCTTTTTCCTCAAAGCCAATCCTATTAAATTTCAAACTCAAATTCGGTCTAGCTTCCCCAAAATGTGAATGCGGACGACCAGTTGTGGTGTTAACTGCAAGCCTGTAATAGACAGAATTTGAAGATTGCGAAACCAATAATGGCAAGTCCTCACTTTATGAAATCCAAACTGGAGGAAAGAAGAAGGAAAAAAAATAGGAAGCACTCTTTTCAAGTCCCAAGAAAAACAAACCAAAGCACCTTTAGTTCGGAGTCTGACAAAAATCAACCCGTACCTATTTTTACATCAGTTTTTTGTATTTGTAAAATCCTCACTTTTACAAGTACACTACAACAACTGCAATATTCATTAGTTAGGCAATGGCAACCCAAGTATTCATTCCATACCATTTCACAAAAGACTCTTTCAGAGAGACTTGTCGAAAAATTCACTTTTTCGGCTCGGAAAATCACGACTTCATCTTATCGCATCAGATTATTGCCGAAAATGAGAATAACTTGCTCATATCAGTCGCTGACTTACTCCAAAAAAAGATGGAGCTCAGGTTGGAGGAGGTTATTTCCAAATTGCAAAACTACCATCCGAACAAAAGAATCATTGCCAAACCATTGATTTTTGAAGCTTTAGATATTCACACAATCGAAAAGCACGAAATAGATTATTTAGCATTTGGAATGGACAAGTTGTCGAGTGCAACTAAAACCTCACTTATTTTGAGAAGAACATCTCGTGAAAATTCTCCGCTTCAATGCTATTTCCAACCCGATTTTTGGAAGAAAGCTACTATTAATTTACTTTGGGTAAAAAAAGAAGATAAAGGTTTTAGCCAAATTTCTGTCACAATGGATTTAGAAACCTGTTTCCCTTGTATGCAACAGGAAATTCAAAATGCCTCAAAAACACCTTTCAATTCTCTGTTTGAACTAAAAAACGTGCAGAATCAGTACGATTTGGTTGTGCTAAAGGGATAGAATTGAAGGATTGGTTTTGTACAGTAAATCCATCAGATTGAGCGGGTAGTGAAACCCGCTCTACAGTAATTATTCATACCTCGACTCAGAGAGTCGAGGTATGAATAATTTTTTGTACAAAACCAATCGTACTTCGCACATCTAAAATCTCACAAATCTACTTCAGCTTTCTTCCCAAATAATTAGTAGCCAAGTAGCCAAATCCAACTACAGAAATTGAACTCAAAGGCATGAGAATGGCGGCAATTACAGGTTCGAGTGTGCCTTGTACGGCAAAGGAAAGCCCAATTAAGTTGTAGAAAATGGAGAAGCCGTAGCCAAACTTCACTACATTCATAGACGATTTTGCAAACGCAATATATTTCGGAAGTCGGTGAAGCTCTTTTCCGAGCAGAATACCATCGGAAGCGGGAGAGAATTGGTGCGCATCTTCGCTAATGGCAATCCCAACATTTGCCTGTTTGAGTACTCCCGCATCGTTCAGCCCATCGCCCAACATCATTGGGTGCGCTCCCTTGTTTTGAAGTTTCTTGACATACGCCAATTTATCGGCTGGTTGTTGCGAGAATTTAGCGTGGGTTTTGGTGGGGAAAATGGAAGCTACTTTCTCAACTTCCGACTTTTTATCTCCAGAAAGCAAAGAAAATTCATATTCTGGTTGGAGCTCACAGAGCATTTTTTCTGTTCCCTCCCGAATCGTTTGCACCCAAATAAAGCTTCCTTTTACTTTGCCATCGAAACTGACAAAAGACTGCGCACCTTTTAAACTATCACTCTCAAAGTCTTGAATTCCAATATATTTGGCACTTCCAATTCGCACCATTCGGCCATCTATCCAGCCAGCAATTCCATAACCCACTTTTTCGTAAAACTCCTCTACTTTGAGAGTCGTATTAGGAAATTGGTTTGCAAAATGAGAAACAATTCGCTCACTCATTGGGTGGGCAGAATTACTTGCCAGCACCAGAATAGATTCCATTTCTTGCCTAGAAAGTGGCTTACCTTCGTAATGTATTTCGTTGCCTTCGGTAATTGTGCCTGTTTTGTCGAACACCAAATGGTCAATCTTGGCGATTTGCTCAACGACCGTGGTGTTTTTCAGAAACAGATTTCTGGCAGAAAGCAATCGCAAAGCATTCCCTAATGTGAAAGGAACATTCAGAGCCAAGGCGCACGGGCAAGCCACAATCAGCACGGCTGTGAATGCGTTGAGTGCCACGGAACTGTCGGCAAAAAACCAATAAATTCCCGCTGAAAAGGCAACAAGCAATACGGCAATTGTGAAGTTGGCACTTAATTTATCAGTCAGGTTTTGGATTGGCTTGTCGGACTCTTTTTGGAAAGTGTCGGCATTCCAAAGTTGAGTGAGGTAACTCTGCGAAACAGTTTTAGTCAGCTCCAATCGCAATTTCTCGCCACATTGCCTGCCACCTGCATAAACTAAATCGCCTATTTCTTTGCCAACAGGTTCGGACTCTCCTGTAATGAAACTGAAATCAATCCCCGCCTTTCCTTCTTTCAGGATGGAGTCGGCAGGAATGAGTTCCCCATTTCTAACCAAAATCTCATCTCCTTTTTGGAGTTTCTCAATTGGGATAAATTCAGATTTTCCATCTTCCAATTTTGTAACTGCAATTGGGAAATAGGATTTGTAATCTCGCTCGAAGCTAATGTGAGCAAAAGTCCGTTCCTGCAACCATTTCCCAATCAGCAAGAAGAAAATAAGCGCAGAAAGCGAGTCGAAATAACCTGCCCCTGTTTGGCTGACTACTTCATAGGTGGAGCGAGAAAAAAGCGCTAAAAGTCCCAAGGAAATTGGCACATCCATGTTTATTCCTCGGTGTTTGATTGATTGCCAAGCAGATTTGAAATAACTGCTCGCACTCCAACCAATAATCGGAAGCGAAAACAGTAAACTCAACCAACCGAAAGTGTTTTTCCAAAAAGTATCTATATTCTGATAGCCAAAGTATTCTGGAAAGCTGATAAGCATAATGTTGCCCGCACAAAAACCCGTAATACCAATTTTATACAAAATTTGATTTTTGGACTTTTTGGTCTTCTTAGTTTGTTTCCCATCTTCTTCGACAGAAGTAATGTGAGGCGGATAGCCCAATTTATCGAGCAATTCCGCTACTTCCCGCAAGCTGATTAAAGAAGAATCAAAAATAATAAAAATCTCTTTTTTGAGATAATTTACCCTTGCTTGTCGGATTCCTTCTTGCAACCAGGGCAACTTTTCGAGCAACCAAAGGCAAGAGGTGCAATGGATTTTTGGCAGGTAGAACTGGGTGTGGATTATGTTTTCATTGGCGAAAGTGATGAACCGAGTTTGGAGTTCAGCATGGTCGAAATAAGCAAATTTTTGGTCATCGGAAAGTTTATTTTTTAGTTTCACATTGGGTTTTTCCGCCAAATTATAATAGTCGGAAAGCCCATTTTCAGTTAGCATTTGAAACACTAATTGGCAACCTTGGCAACAAAAGCTGTGTTGCTCAAACAAAACTGAATCCTCCAAACAATCTTCTCCACAATGATGGCAAGTTTTGGTCTGAATAGCCGTTTTGGTTTCCAATTGCGTTTTCATTCGGCTAAATTATTCAATCTGGTTTCGGGAAAAAGCGAGATTGATTAGGCAGGAAACTGATTTTTGTTAGTTGTAAATAAGTAACAAGACACAAGTATCATGTATCAAGAAAGGCTCAATCGCTAATTTGGGAAAACCGTTGTACTATTTCTAGTTTTGATTCTAATTTAAGACTCTAGAAATAAGACATTCTTAA
>JBLIFI010000094.1:0-12165 GCA_047633715.1 Flammeovirgaceae bacterium | reverse complement strand
GAGTTGATTTCTCTTTTTTCTCCCTGAAAGTACCAATCAAAGCCACCTTGGTAAATACTGTTTGCCACCAATTCATTGAGTTGCCCAATCAAATGAGATTTCAAACCTTCCAATTCCCTCAAAGCCACCAAATCGTCATGCGCATCAGCAATTACCGTGTTGGTTTTTTCTATCTCGAAAAGCGTATTTCTGATTTTATCTATGGAGCGGGAAACGCCAATTAGTAAAGCTTCCTCAGATTCTCTTGAAACTTGCTGTGCGGTTTCATCAACTCCAATTACCAACTGCACAATTCCATCTATTTCCTCTCTCGGGTGGAGATTTTGAGCTTTGTCTATCAACTCAAATTTGAAAACCCTTGGAATGCCTGTCTCGTACTGCATTTTTTTGGCGAGTACAAATGGCATTTCGAAATACTCATTGAGTTTTGGAACAATATTTTGTGGAATGTCCACTTTTGACTCAGCCCGTTTTAAAGCCAAATCAATGTTGAGGTCAGAGCCTTCAAATAAGATATAAGATTGCTTGTATTGAATAAATCGGATGATTTTTTTGTCTTCCAATTCGGCAATTAATCCGTTACTGTTGTCAATTCCCAAGCAATAATTGGCATAATCGACCAAAAACTCCAAATTAAGATGAGCGGCCGCAGATGAAAACAAGTTGAGCAAGCCAATGGTCTTAATGATTTTTTTAGCCTCCTTCGTTCGCTTCAAAACATGACCTTCCGTTCTTTCAATCGCCTTACGAAGCGCAGACCATTGAATGAAATCTGCATTCCGACTTGTTGATAGATAACTATGGAAATTATCAATCAAATAATCATAAACGCAACTTAGGAACGGAAATTAAATAAGATGCTACTTTCTCTTGTTTCTTTTTGGGCTATTCTTCGTTAAAAAAGTTTGCCGTAGCGGTGCTATGCCAAACTTTTTTGCCTAAACTAGCCTCAAAAATAAACTGCGACAAAACACGCATTTATTTATTCCCCGTTCCTTAGATTGTAATACGGATTTGACAAATCATAATGCCTTAACCCGTAATTTGCATCAGACTCCAAAAAAGTAAACAAAGAACGTTCATTCTGTCCATATTTTTGGAGTGCCTTTGCCAAAACGCCTGCCGAAAGCACATCAAAAGGAGCGAGTTGCTTGGCAAATTTTGCATCTAACTTACTTCTAAGTGGAAAAACCTGCGCCTGTTCAACAATCTTAATTGTTTTCCCAACATTACTTACCGATTGAAAAGAAGCATGATTTTCAGCTAAATAATTGCCAGCCAATTTCAGTAATTGCTCCACAGGCTCGTTGAAAGGAATTTCAATCAGCCTGCCTTTTACTTTTTCCCATTCTTGAACTTGACTTTCGTTCAACGATTGCCCGTAAGCGTCAAAACCCTGATGTAGTGTAGTTACAAAAGTGATATTTCTACTGCTATCATTCGCAAGTTCTGCAAGTTGTTGCACGAAATACAGCTCTTTTTCAGGATTATGATTACTAGCAAACTCCAGAAATTTACCAAACTCATCTAATACGATTACTAATTCTGACTGATTTTTGGAAAGAGCTTCTGCTTTCTTTTCAACTGCGTTCAAAATCGCTTTAGGATTTTCAGAAGCTGAATCTAGCTTGTCGGCAAAATGCCTTACCAAAGAAGCATACTCGCCCTGGAAATATAGAAACTCTGTATTTTTGGATTGAGATTTCGGGAGCTGAAAATGGGAATTTGTTCCTTTGAAAAATTCAATTGTTGCTAATAGGAAAGCGGATTTTCCCGTTCCATAAGTACCAATCAAACAGTAGGATTTAGTGGCGTTTATTTGATTGCCAAAAATTCGATTAAAAGCATTTATAGCATTCTCTGTAGGAATATAGGGCATTTTTTTGCCAAAATCCCTCTCTATATTTACTGATGGGGAAAAGTTACCCTTCATAATAGTTTTCTAAAATTGCCCATTTATCTAGGCGTTCTCTGAATTGAATAGTCCTAATTCCTGCATCGTCTTTATAAACGATACTGTCATAGTTATCTGTAATCTTCTGAATGTGTTTGAACAAGCCGTCTCCACTCAAGGCAAAAACATTTCCTACGCTATTCGTTCCGTTCAGCAAATCGTAGAAAGTGATTGTATCGGTATAGCTTGGATTATCGAGAATGGCAAACAGAATTATTTCTGTAGGAATCTCGTTTCGCTCCCTGCTTTCAATTTGGTAGTTTTTTTCTTTTGAAGAATCCACTCTAGAAATCAAATTCAAATCATGAAAAAGAACGGAGAAGTCTTCCTCTATCTGATTTGTTTTTTTAGCAGGTTTCAGATAGTTTTTCAACAATACTCCCAAATCTCTTTTAAGCGTATTTTCATTTATCGCATTCTCAGAGTTTGCCTGTAAGAATGCCTCTACATGTTCGCGTTCAAACCGTGTTCTCTGTTTTCTGAATTGATTAAACATCACATGATAGAGCGAAGCATATTCAGATTTTACGAGGTAATAATGGAGTAACCATATTGTAGCTAAATCTTCTAAATAAGGGTCTAAGCCATTATCTGAGAATATTTTCCTACCAAATTCCGTAGGTTCATCTTGGTTGGAAACTCCAAAAGCCTGTAACCAAAACCTAATGGAAGCCACCATGTTTTTGCCTACGCCTAACAGCAAAACTGCTTCATCGGCAGTAAACTTGTTGCCTTGTTCCAAAAAGTCATGTCCCTTTTTAAGCCAAAATTGCCTGCAATGGAATGATTCGTGTCCTGATAATTTGTACTGTGCCATCTTTAGTGTCATTCAATGGGCAAAGGTAAAAAGTTAGAGTTAGATTGACACCAATTAAGGAGTTTTCTTCTAAGAAATCATACATATTTGCAGTAGAATAGCATCAAAAAGTAGATAATATGAGCAAAGACGCCATCTATATGGACTATGCAGCAACCACACCTATGGATAATAGAGTGTTGGAAGCAATGTTGCCTTTTTTCACTCAACAATTTGGTAATGCTTCTAGCAAGCATTCGTACGGAAGAGAAGCGAGTAATGCAGTTGAAAATGCTGAGAATGTCATTTCCACTCTTTTGAATGCAAATCAGGTAATATTCACATCGGGCGCAACGGAAGCAATCAATTTAGCTATAAAAGGTGTTTGTGAAGCAAATTTCGATAAAGGAAATCATATCATTACTGTCTCTACAGAGCATAAAGCTGTTCTTGACACATGTAATTACTTAGAAGGGATTGGCGCAGAAATAACTTACTTGTCTGTAAACAATGAGGGGTTCATCAATCTCGAAGAATTAGAGAACTCCATAAGGGCAGACTCTGTTCTGGTTTGCGTAATGTATGCAAATAATGAAACAGGAATCATTCAGCCGATTGATAAAATAGGGGAAATTTGCAAGAAAAAAAACGTACTATTTATGACCGATGCCACCCAAGCAGTTGGGAAAGTCCCAATTGATATGGAAGCGCAAAACATTGATTTATTATGCTTTTCTGGACATAAAATTTACGGCCCAAAAGGAATTGGAACTTTGTGTATGAATGACAAAACCAAGCTGAACTCACAAATTCATGGCGGAAACCATCAGAAAGGGCATCGTGCAGGAACGCTAGACGTACCTAGTATTGTAGGAATGGGAAAAGCCTGTGAAATCGCTAATTCTGAAATGAATACAGAAGCCAAAAGAATGCAAGATTTAGGATTATACTTCAAAACAAAACTAAGAGAGTTTTCAAATGTGAAAATTAATTCATCTAGCGAAAACTCGCTTCCCAATATAATCAATGTTCAGTTTCAGAATCAAGATGCTGAAGTTTTAATGGAGAAGATGGGTGAATTGGCTATCAGTTCTGGCTCTGCTTGTACCTCGGCTTTAGTTCAACCATCTCACGTTCTAAAATCAATGGGATTGAGCGATGAGAGCGCCAATTCATCTTTGAGATTCTCAATTGGTAGATTTATGACAAAAAACGAGGTAGATGTTGCAATGACTATTTTATCTAGATTTTGCAGTTAGTATAATTGAGCCGTATCACAGGCTTTAGCAAGCTTTCTGTGAGCTAAAAAACTAACAAAATAAAAAAAGGCATTTCCAATATCAATTGGAAATGCTTTTTTTACTTGAGAACAAAGTAGAATTAGTCTTCTTTTTTGTTTCTCTGGTATCTTGTCATAGTTCTTTCAGCTTCCTGAATTTGACCTGCTTTGTAAGTCAATCTATCTTTATGAGCCAAGATTTTTTTTGCTTGTCTGATATTCATGGTAATATGATTTGCCGTATCTGATTAAAAAGTGTTTTACTTAGAAAACAACAAATCAAATACAAGTGAATTAATGAGTAGTCTAAATTAAATAACTTCCTGTTTGTAGCTCTTATACAGTCTCATTTAAAGCCAAACATAAAAGTAGTAAATAGCACAACGTGCTTATTTTACTTATTTCTTAGGAATCTCGTCAGAAACTGTCAATTTGGCTCTTCCTTTTGCTCTTCTTCTAGCCAACAATTTTCTACCTGCCTTGTCTGCCATTCTTGCCCTGAATCCGTGCTTGTTTTTCCTCTTCCTATTCGAGGGTTGAAATGTTCTTTTCATGACTTATTTATTTAACAAATTATATTTATATATTCTTTCTTCTAAAAGGATTGCAAAGTTAAATATTTATTGACGAATTGCAATAGAAACAAAGCGACTATTTTCAATTAAAATCAGTTTTTTGTCTAAAGTTTGCACTTTTTTCCCTCAAATTAAGATTTACTTGTAATCTGAAAGCGAATGAAAGGTTTTCTACTTCCTTGTCAACTTGGTTTTTAGCTTATTTAACTGAACGGTGTAATAGTCAAAATCAAGCAATCTGGCATCTGCATAAGCCTGTCTTAGGCAAAAAAGACCAATCAAGAAAAGGATTCCGATTCCCGCCCAGCAACCTACCAATGGGGAAACTACCATTTCCTCAGCATATTTTTTTCCAATAATGGTGGAGATATAATAAATCACGAAGAACACAATGGAAATAAGCACGGGAACTCCCAAACCGCCTTTTTTAATAATTGCTCCCAGGGGTGCACCAATCAAAAACATGACAAAAACAGCTATGGATTGCGCCAATTTCATATAAATATCTACTTCATACTTCACAAGCCTGCGTTCATCTCTTACTGTGCTTCTGATTACATCATCCACAGCTCCTTTTATACCATTTGCTTTGCTCCATGCCGAGTTCAGTACTGATTGGCTGATTGGTTCTTCCAGTAGTGTTTTATGCTCTTCTTTTTTTTGATTCTCTTTAGGGATTTTTAATTCTAGACTTTCATTTATTAGTTTCTGATTTTTTTTAACCGTTTGTTGCTGTTTCAAATAGTGAGAATTTCCTTTTCTCTCCTTACCGATTTGTTTGTTTGTTTGCTTTGTTGGGTTCTGTACAATTTGTTTGCCAACGGAATTCCCATTCTTTTTCTGTTTGGAATACGAAGTACTTTCAATCGTTTTAATATTGTCTGGATTTCGCTTTCCCTCTGCGATCACCATTGGCTGCTTCTTAACAACTCCATTATTTAGCTTCTTTTGAGCGAGAGTTAGTCTTTTTGCTTCCTCTTTGTTGAGCTGGTTGGTAGAATTTTCCTCTTTCAGTTTCTTTCTTGCGAGTAATTTTTCCAATACTGACTCCGAACTCGGCTTTGAAAGCTCTACTTTCGGGTTTTCTGGTAGATTCTCTTTTTTGATAGTGTCAGTTTTTATGATAGATACTTCCTTTGGGGAATCATCAATTTCTTGTATTCCATCTTCGTTTTTTAATGCTTTTTTCTGCTCCTCTCGCTTCTTTTTCTCAGCTTCCAATCTTGCTTCATCCTCTTCCCGCTGCTTTTGTTTCCAAGCCTCATTCTCTGTATGGAATTGGTAAGAATGATAATTTCTTGCTCTCTGAGGTAGCTGTTTTACCATATTGAAAGTGATTTCCTCCAGAGAATCTCGCTCGGTTTTGAGTTGGCGAGAAGTTTTCATCATATTATGACCTTTAAAAAGCTCTTCTCTAGTTTGAGATAGCCCAAAAGATGCCATGCTGAACACTATTTTAGATGAATCGAACTCTTGCCTAATGAACTCCGCTTTCTGCTTCCTGTTTTTTTCTGCCGAGAAATCTCTATAACTAGAGCCGTTGAATAGCTCCAAAACGAGGTAACTATCATCTTTGCCCATGGTGTACATCCTTCCCTTGTCTGCCAAAATCAAATCGGTATTCCCTTTGTTTGCAGAGTGATTGTAAATCATCAATCCTTCTAAATCCTGCCCATTTACACCCGATTTATCGCTAATTTTTATGCTGTAACCAGGCAGTCCGTTGTAAAACTCTCCCTTCTTTAAATCCAATGTGGGCTTTTTCTGTCTGATATCATATAATAAACTATATGCTTTCAGGTTTGCCATTGGCGAAATGGTTTCGTTGAAATAGATTGCGCCAATGGTAACGAACACCACAAAAACGCCTACGGGAATCAAAATTCTTAATAAGGAAATCCCAGCTCCTTTAATGGCAGTAAGTTCAGAATGCTGTCCCAATCCTCCGAAACTCATTAAAGAAGCGAGCAAAACTGCCAACGGAAGAGCAATTGGAGTGGTTGCCAATGAGAAATAGAAGAAGAATTCAAAAAAGACATCCGCCCCTAAATCTTTCCCAACAAAGTGCTTGAAGTATTTCATCAGGTTGACTACCAAAAAAATGAAAAGCACTACCGAGAAGGTTAAGAGAAATGGCCCGAAGAACCGCTTCAAAACAAATTTATCTATCGTTTTTATCATATTGATAATCTGAATTCACTATGTTACTTCCTACTTGTTTTCTAAAGCCTAGCAAGTAGAATTTATATTACCTTTGCTTGTAATCCAAAAAGAAAACATTTTGTTGGAGAGTACAAAATTGCGAGCTGGTCACACAAAAATACAATTCTATCTATAAAGAAGTTTCCAAACCCTACTAAATTTAGTTAATCCATTCCTGTAAACAAGCTTTCTTTTCTGATGCGATTTTTCTGTTTTTGCCTACTTTTATTAGTTGCTTGCTCCAAAAAAAAGCCTGTTAGCTCTTTAGAAAATGAGGATTTAGCTAAAATAGCCCATCTCTACAAACCAATTGCCAAACCAAACAAGCATGATTGGCTCAGTCTCCATCAAGAAAAGAACCAATCATTTGCAGATTTTCAGGAAACTAATTCAGGCAAAGCCGAATCCATTCAATTCCTAATAGCAGGGAAACTCAGCAATCAAGATAGTGCTTTGGTCAAAAAAATAAAAGGCTATCTTTCTGTATTCTATAATTTGGAAATCGGAGAAACAAGACAATTAACAATCGAATCCATTCCCGATTCCCTGCTTAGAAACCGAAAACTCCAATCAACTTCTTTTTTGGAGTTTTTGCAAAATGAAACCTTGATTCAAAAAGAGCTTGGAGTTTTGACTTTGGTAATTTGTAAATCAGATTTGCAACCTTTCCCAAACGCAAATTCCATATTCGGTCAAGCAAGCAAAAACAAAAAATTGGCATTAGTATCATTATTCCAAATTGGCAAAATGGAAAATGAGATTCCAAATCAAAAATTACAAGAATTACGTGGAATTAAAATCGCTTCTCATGAAGTAGGGCATTTGCTCGGCTTATCACATTGCCAAACTTTCCAATGCAACATAAATGGAGTCAATCATTTGAGGGAGTTAGACGGTAAACCAGTCCAACTTTGCCCTTACTGCCTAGAAAAGGTTGGCTGGAGACAGAAACTTGAGCATAATAATAGGTTTGAAGAATTGGGGACATTTTGGACACCCCAAAACAAAGCTTTACATACCCATTATGGCTTATTGAAAAAGGCTTTTTAGTTGTATGACAAGATTTGGAAATAAAAAACAAAATTTTCTTTAGATTCATTTGGAGATCAAAATAAGTAGTTCTATATTTGCATCGCTTTACAGCAAAACACAGCGATGTATGTTTGTAAAGTGGCATAAAAGCCTCCTTAGCTCAGCTGGTAGAGCAACTGACTTGTAATCAGTAGGTCCTCCGTTCGATCCGGGGAGGAGGCTCAGATTGAAAACCCTGATGACAGTTATGTTATCAGGGTTTTTTCTTTGAATTAAGATTCCGATCTTCTTAGAAACACTGCCAAAAGTAAAAAGCCATCTTATTGATGGCTTTCAGTTAATCTTTTTAAAGTACAGATGAATCGCTGTTCAATCATGGGTTTTTCTATCATCCTCTCCTCCGTCAATCCCTTCATGTTCCCAACTGTTGGATTGTTCTTCTATAATTCCCTCTGCATTTTTAGGCGCGTCTTTATCTGTTTTCTTATTGCTGTGTTCTGGAAAGAATTTCTTTTGGAAAACTAAGATAGAGACTGCTCCAATAAAAATGGCAGAATCGGCTACATTGAAAATGGCAGCGAAAAATGAGAAATGGTCGCCACCTACCACGGGAAGCCATGTGGGGAAAAATCCATCGAAAAGAGGGAAGTAAAGCATATCAATCACTCGCCCATAAAACCAAGCAGTTGGCGCATCAGGTATCACGTTTCCTTCTAGCAAAACCCCATAGAAAATACTATCAATTCCGTTCCCGACTGCTCCACCTAAAATAAGGGAAAGACAAATGAGAAAACCAGCATGAACTCCTTTTTTAGCTTCTCGAATTAGGTAATAGCCAATTCCGAAAGTGGCAAAAATTCTGAAAATGGAGAGAAAAGGTTTGCCATATTCAAAATCGAACTGCATGCCAAATGCCATACCTGGATTGAGTACGAAATGTAATCTGAACCACTCAAAAATCAAATACTCTTCGCCTGGAACAAAGTTGAAGTGAATGAGCAATTTTGTCAGGTGGTCGAATAAAACAACTAACAGAGCGGTTAGTAAATACTTCCAGTAATTCATATTTTCAGGTTCAGGGCTTTGCTTTCTTAGTAAAAGACAAAGATGCAGATTTATTTCAGAACTTTTGTTTGCTAACATCCAAAACAAAAATGTGCCAAAGTTAATTTTTGTTGGTTGGATTGTGTGAAATAAGTATCAAGTAATGAGTATTAGTGCGACTCGGCTTCGAGTATCAAGGAAAAACATTCCGTTGCCTTTTGAATTTGAATAAACTGTAGATTCTTCTTCCCAGAAGAATAATTTTGGGAAGAAGAATCTTAGTGTTCAAAGAAGCTATCAGCATGTTGTGTCTGACAAGTAAAGGGTATTTTTGGTAAACAATATGCTATTTTACAGTCGTCATCAATCCAAATATTCAGATTTACACATTTTCAAATTCATGGTTTTATGAATCGAATTAAAAGAAAATAAAGATTATTGTTTCTCTAAATTCCGAATTTTCCACATCCTTACTATCTTGATTTCCAAAAGGAAATTTGTTAGCCAAATCCAATAAAAATGAAAACACTCCAACTAGAAATAAAAGACAAAGTTGCCTACGTAACTCTCAACCGACCAGAAAAGGCGAATGCACTCAATCAAACTGCTTGGGATGAACTCCAAACCTGTTTTGAGGAATTGGATGAAAACCCTGAAGCTCGTGTGATTGTGCTGAGTGGAAACGGCAAGCATTTCTGCTCTGGAATAGATATTTCCTTGCTGATGGGAATGCAACAAAAAACAGATGATAAATGCGAAGGGAGAAAGCGAGAGAAGATGCGTAAAATGGTTCTTTCTCTCCAAGCTCCAATCAATACTATCTCCAAATGTAGCAAACCAGTAATTGCCCAAATGCATGGCGGTTGTATTGGTGGCGGATTGGATATTGCGGCTGCTTGCGATATGCGCTATTGCTCGGAAGATGCCTATTTCTCAATCAAAGAGGTAGACATGGGTTTGGTGGCAGATTTGGGAACACTCCAACGCTTGCCTAAACTGATTGGAGATGGAATTGTGCGGGAAATGGCTTACACGGCTCGGAAAGTTGGCGGAAAAGAGGCGAAAAGTATTCATTTAGTGAATCAATGTTTTGCCACACAGGAAGAGTTGAAAGAAGGTGTGGAGAAATTAGCAAAAAACATTGCCGAGAAGTCGCCCTTGGTAATTCGTGGAACGAAGGAAATTCTCAATTATGCCAAAGACCATTCGGTAGAGGATGGATTGAATTATGTGGCAACTTGGAATGCGGCAACTATTCTTTCAGAAGATTTGGCAACTGCCATGCAGGCTTCTATGACAAAGCAAAAACCGAGTTTTAGGGATTGAGATAAACTATTGAAAAATCAACTGATAGATTTCAGCTGTTTTGACTAATTGATTTCCAAACACTTCTATATTTGCAGAGAGTAATAAATAACTGATGTTACGCAAAGGTTCGTTTATATCTCGAAATCGCACATCGGCAGGTTCAAAAGAACACTGCCGAGTGAATTTCTGCGTAACATGAGTAAATAATGCAGATTATATGGTACAAGCATTCACTTGTACTTTGGTTGACTCAATCAAAATTGCTTTATTTCTTCCAAAGTTTTTCTACTCTTAAATCTAATATCTTATTTCTAACATCTATAAAATGAAACCTACACTTTCGGATAGAATCTTGAGTTTGCCAGAGTCTCAAACTTTGGCAATGGCAGGCAAGGCAAGGGAATTGCAAGCGCAAGGGCACGAAGTAATCAAGCTCAACTTGGGTGAGCCAGATTTCCAAACTCCTGACCATATTAAAGCGGCTGCTAAAAAAGCATTGGATGATGGTTACACATTTTACCCACCAGTGAATGGTTATCCTGAATTAAGGCAAGCAATTGCAGATAAATTCAAGAGGGAAAATTCGTTGGATTTCACAGCCGACCAAATTGTTGTTTCCACAGGAGCAAAGCAGTCTTTGGCAAATGTACTCATGTGTTTGCTAAATGATGGAGATGAAACAGTTGTCCTTGCTCCGTTCTGGGTAAGCTATGCTGCGCAAATTACTTTGTCGGGTGGCACACCTATCTATGCAACTGCGGGAATTGAGCAAGATTTCAAAGTAACAGCTGAGGAACTGGAAGAAAAAATCACTTCAAAAACCAAAGTGGTTATGTTCTCCTCTCCATGTAACCCAACTGGTTCGGTTTTTACCAAAAGTGAGTTGGAAGCCATTGCCAAAGTGATTGAGAAGCATCCGCAGATTATCGTGATTTCTGATGAGATTTATGAACACATCAACTTCGGAGGTAAGCACGAATCAATTGCTCAGTTTGATTCTATAAAAGATAGAGTAGTTATAGTAAATGGGTTTTCCAAAGGCTACGCCATGACTGGTTGGAGATTGGGTTACATTGCCGCACCTGTTTGGCTGGCAAAAGCGTG
Source organism: Flammeovirgaceae bacterium (assembly GCA_047633715.1). Classification (GTDB taxonomy): domain Bacteria; phylum Bacteroidota; class Bacteroidia; order Cytophagales; family Flammeovirgaceae; genus JBLIFI01. Next base: position 871 of record JBLIFI010000094.1, on the reverse strand, counting down.
TAACAAAATGCAAGGGCAAATTACTTCTGGCGCAAACTCAATTGCACAAAGAGCAGCTATTGAAGCATTGAATGGAGATATGGCTCCTACCTATAAAATGCGTGATGCTTATTTGCGCAGAAGGGATTTAGTGAAAGGCATGCTCGATAAGATTGAAGGACTAAAAACCAACAATCCGCAAGGCGCATTCTATACCTTCCCAGATGTAAGTAGTTATTTCGGAAAGTCAGATGGGGAAACTACCATCAATAATTCTTACGATTTCGCTATGTACTTGCTCAACAAAAAGCATGTTTCTGTGGTAGATGGAGAAGGCTTTGGCGCGCCAGATTGCATCAGAATTTCCTTTGCTGCTTCCGATGACAGCTTGAAAGAGGCAGTTAAGAGAATTGGAGAGGCTTGTGGGGAATTAAAATAGCAAATTACAGGACGTTGCTTCAATCACGTTCAATAAAGAAAGACCCAAGAATCCTTTCCACTAAAAAAACGAATCCACGTAGTAATCATTATTACGTGGATTCGTTTTTTTGCTTACAACGCCAACAAATGCTTGAGGGTTTTGGATATATCAGAGTCCAACCCAACGCACAAATAAGATTTTTTCTGTTGGATTTGGTCGAAGAGTTCTTTTCGAGTCATTTTTAGTCTTTAGCCGTCAGTACAAAGTCTTTGGATAAGCAGGCAAAATTAGGAACTATTTCTTTTGAAACTAGGGTGGAGACATGGAAATACCTGCTTATTGACATCAAGCATTCTTTTCTAAGGAACGGGGAATAAATGCGTGTTTTGTCGCAGTTTATTTTTGAGGCTAGTTTAGGCAAAAAAGTTTGGCATAGCACCGCTACGGCAAATTTTTTTAACGAAGAATAGC